>NZ_JBSIPA010000771.1:0-1645 GCF_053574605.1 Caballeronia sp. M23-90
AGCGCGCCGGACAGGAAGCCGGCGGTGACGCGCCCAGGCTTTCTCAAAGGCAATCCGCAGCTCACCAAAAACGGCGAACTCAAGCATCTGCTCACCATTGAAGGCCTGCCGCGCGCCATCGTCACGCATATTCTCGATACCGCCGAACAGTTCGTCAGCGTGACCGACCGTGAGATCAAGAAAGTGCCGCTGTTGCGCGGCAAGTCGGTCTTCAACCTGTTCTTCGAAAACTCCACGCGCACGCGAACCACGTTCGAGATCGCCGCGAAGCGATTGTCGGCGGACGTGCTGAACCTGAACATCAATGCGTCGTCCACGAGCAAGGGCGAATCGCTGCTCGACACCATCAACAATCTTTCCGCGATGCACGCCGACATGTTCGTCGTGCGTCATGCGTCGAGCGGGGCGCCGTATCTGATCGCCGAGCATTGCGCGCCGCATGTGCACGTGATCAACGCCGGCGACGGGCGTCATGCGCATCCGACGCAAGGCCTGCTCGACATGTACACGATCCGTCACTACAAGAAGGACTTCAGGAACCTGCGTGTGGCGATCGTCGGCGACATCCTGCATTCGCGGGTGGCGCGCTCCGACATCCATGCGCTGACCACGCTCGGCGTGCCTGAAGTGCGCGCTATCGGGCCGCGCACCTTGTTGCCGAGCAACCTGAACGAGATGGGCGTGCACGTGTATCACAACCTCGACGAAGGCCTGAAGGACGTCGATGTGATCATCATGCTGCGGTTGCAGAACGAGCGCATGAGCGGCGCGTTGCTGCCGTCGGCGCAGGAGTACTTCAAGTCGTGGGGACTCACACCCGAGCGTCTTGCGCTCGCCGCGCCCGATGCCATCGTGATGCATCCGGGACCGATGAATCGTGGCGTCGAAATCGATTCGCAAGTCGCCGATGGCCCGCAGTCCGTGATTCTCAACCAGGTCACCTTCGGGATCGCCGTGCGCATGGCGGTAATGGGCATCGTTGCCGGGAATAGTGATTAAGCCAATGCAAATACATATTCAGGGCGGCACGGTCATCGACCCGGCCGCGGGCACCGAAACACTCGCCGATGTGTTTATCGATGAGGGGAAGATCGTGGGAATCGGCAATGCGCCCGCCGACTTTTACGCAGCACGTACCTTCGATGCAAAGGGCCTCGTGGTATCGCCGGGATTTGTCGATTTGAGCGCACGGCTTCGCGAACCCGGGTTCGAGCACAAGGCCACGCTGGAATCCGAAATGGCCGCCGCTGCAGCCGGCGGTGTGACGAGTCTCGTGTGTCCGCCGGACACCGATCCCGTTCTCGATGAACCTGGTCTCGTCGAAATGCTGCGTTTTCGCGCGCACAAGCTGAACAAGGCGCACGTGTATCCGCTGGGCGCGTTGACCGTAGGGCTCAAAGGCGAAGCGATCACCGAAATGGTCGAGTTGACCGGGTCGGGTTGCGTCGGATTTTCACAGGCCGATACGCCGATCGTGAACACCCGCACGCTCTTGCGCGCGCTGCAATATGCGACCACTTACGGTTACGCCGTCTGGCTGCGTCCGCAAGACAGCTACATGGCGAGCGGCGGCGTGGCGGCGAGCGGCGTATCGGCCTGTGAAAATCCGACGCAACCCAACCCGGTCAACTCGACCATTTCGGTA
>NZ_JBSIPA010000772.1:0-1634 GCF_053574605.1 Caballeronia sp. M23-90
TGGGCGCAACTCCGACTCGAAAGCCGGCAGGGCGGCGGCGCACGCGTTCACCTCCTGCTGCCCGCAAGCAGAAGGCAGGCAGCATGACCATCCGCATTCTGTTGATCGACGACCACACGCTGTTCCGCTCCGGCGTGCATGCGCTGTTGCAGCGTCAGCCGGACTTCGAGGTCGTGGGAGATGCCGCCGATGGCATCGAGGGAATCAAGCGCGCAAAGCAGCATCGGCCGGATGTGGTGTTGCTCGATCTGAACATGCCGGGGTTATCGGGTATCGAGACGCTGCAGTTGCTGCAGCAGGACTTGCCCGACACGGCCGTGATCATGCTGACGGTGTCGGAGGACGTGGATGAACTGACGTCCGCGCTGCGCGAAGGCGCGTGCGGATATCTGCTCAAGAACATGGACGCCGATGCACTCGCCACCATGATCCGTCGCGCCGCCGGTGGCGAATCAGTCATCGCGGAAAGCATGACGCAGCGGTTGATCGCGAAGATGAGGACGCCGCAGAAGGCAGAAGAGCTGCCTGCACGCGATGCCCGTGAATCATCCGCGTTGACGCCGCGCGAGCGCGACATTGTGCGGATCGTGGCACGCGGCGCGAGCAACAAGGACATTGCGCGCGAACTCGATCTGGCCGAAAGCACCGTGAAGATTCACGTTCGCAACGTGCTGCGCAAGCTCAACCTGACGAGCCGCGTGCAGATCGCGATCCACGCGCTCGCACGCGACACGGAAGACTAGACCGTCAGCTCGTGGTACACCTCTGCGTATCGCAACGCCGAGGCTTCCCAGCCGAAGTCCTGCTCCATCGCGCGATGCACGACGGCCTTCCAGTCGGGCCTCCGCGCTCTCAACGCAAACGCCCGCCGGACGGCCGCGACAATCGACGGCCGGTCGAACTTCTCGAACACGAAGCCGGTGGCGATTTCATCGGCGAGATTCTCAAGCGATGTATCCACGACCGTGTCCGCCAGGCCGCCCACGCAATGCACGAGCGGCAGCGAACCATATGCAAGCGCATAGAGCTGCGTCAGTCCGCATGGTTCGAAACGTGAAGGCACCATCACGATATCGCTGCCCGCGATGATCGAATGAGACAGCGTTTCATCGAATCCGAGTTCCACCGCCACCGATTGGGGATTGGCTGCCGCAGCGTACTTGAGGCCGTTCTCGAGCGCCGGATCGCCGGTCCCGAGCACCACGAGCTGACCGCCGCGCTGGACGATATCGGGAAGCGCCGAAAGCAACAGGTCGATGCCCTTTTGCTCCGTCAACCGGCTTACCACGCCAAACAGGAGCGCGTCGGGATCGCGCGCGAGGCCCATGCGTTCCTGCAACGCCGCCTTGCATTTCTCCTTGCCGGAGATCTTTTCAACGGAATACTGCGTGTTGATGGCCGTATCAGTGGCCGGATTCCATACCGTTTTATCGACACCGTTCAGGATGCCGGTGATGTCGTGTGTACGGGTGCGCAACAGGCCGTCGAGACCGGCGCCCTGAACCCGGGTCTGGATTTCGCGGGCGTAGGTCGGACTCACCGTCGTGATGCGATCGGCGTAGAACAGCCCCGCCTTCAAGAAAGACAAGTGACCGTAAAACTCGATTCCATCGACGGAGAAAAAATCCGCCGGC
>NZ_JBSIPA010000773.1:0-1633 GCF_053574605.1 Caballeronia sp. M23-90
ACACACGCTCGCCGGGCTCGACATGCGCGATCAACGCACCCGGCATTTCCGCCTCCGATGCACGCCACGCAGCCATCGCAAGCGGCAAATACACACGCTCGCCGGGCTCGACATGCGCGATCAACGCACCCGGCATTTCCGCCTCCGATGCACGCCACGCAGCCATCGCAAGCGGCAAATACACGCGTTCGCGATCGGCTTTCTTCAACTCCGCGATGCCGTCAGCAAGCGTCGCCGCCTGCCAGAACCGCTGTACGGCGCGCGGCCCCTGGCGTTCTGCACGAACGAGGACCCATGCCTTCACGATCAGAAAACACCAGCTCGCCACCGACATGGCCAGCAGCACGCCCGCCACGCCATGTGTGATGCCGTCGCTGCTCTGCAAGTAATGAATGATGCCGGTTGTTGCCATTGAACTCGGACCTCGAAGGAATCTGCAGCCTGGCTCAACGCAAGCCGAGCACGTCCTGCATGTCGAACATTCCGCGCTCCCGGCTCGCCAGGAATTGCGCGGCGCGCAGCGAACCTTGAGCGTAAGACAAACGGCTGGAAGACTTGTGCGTGATCTCGACGCGCTCGCCGATGCCCGCGAACAGCACCGTGTGGTCGCCGACAATATCGCCGCCGCGAATCGCAGCGAAACCGATGGTGGAGGGATCGCGTTCACCCGTCACGCCTTCCCGGCCGTACACCGCGCATTCCTTCAAGTCGCGGCCGAGCGCGTTGGCGATCGTCTCGCCCATTGCCAGGGCGGTGCCTGACGGTGCATCGACCTTGTGCCGGTGATGCGCCTCGATGATCTCGATGTCGTAGCCTTTATCGAAGTGTCTGGCCGCGAATTCCAGCAGCTTGAGCGTCACGTTCACGCCCACGCTCATGTTCGCCGAGAACACGATCCCGATCTTCTCTCCGGCGGCACGCAATTGCGCTTTCTGCTCGTCGTTGAAACCCGTCGTGCCGATCACCATTTTCACGTTATGCCGCAACGCCGCTTCCAGATGCACGAGCGTGCCTTCGGGACGCGTGAAGTCGATCAGCACATCGCTTGCGGCAAACACCTGCTCGATATCGTCAGTAAGAACCACGCCCGTGGTTTTACCGAGCAACGTACCCACATCCTCGCCGAGCTGCGGTGATCCCGCGCGGTCGAGCGCGCCGGACAAGGTGACGTCGGGATTATTGAGAACGGTTTCGATCAGCATGCGGCCCATACGGCCCGATGCACCGGCGATGGCGATTTTCATGGCGTGTCTCGCGTGATGAAGCGTATTGGCGTTGTGCTGCTGTGGTGTTGCGGATATTGCAACAAGCAATTCGTGCAGAAGCATCAGAAGCGTCGAAGCGGCGCGTTGGCCGCTTGCGAGATAGTGCAATCAGGCGAGAACCGCGGGACAGCCAATGAGGAGACGCCCGCCGTGCTGCTTAATTGGTTTTCGTCGATGGCACGTAGAACGTTGCCTGTCCATCCGTGTTTGCCGGCGTAGGCGACGTACCGGCAGGCCCGACTGCAGCACTGTTCGGAATGGTCACCGTCTGCGGACGCCGCTGCAACTGAATCTGCGAGTTGCCGGCAGCGCTGACGTTCGGTGGCAGGCTCGGATTGCCCGGTACGTTCGGCATGGCCGACGAGCGA
>NZ_JBSIPA010000774.1:0-1629 GCF_053574605.1 Caballeronia sp. M23-90
TTGTTTGCATCGGTTCACTGGGTTTGTCGCGGGTGATCAGGCGCAAGCCGCTCGCAATACTCGCCACGCCCGCGACAAACCCAGTGAACCGATGCAAACAGCCAGCAAGTAGCGTTCACCCGGCCATCAGCGCGGCTTTTGCCTTCGCAACCGGCCCGGTCCAGTCGCCGAGCGTGGTCTGCTTGAATAGACGCGCGCTTGGATACCACACACTGTCCTCGCGGTTTGCCATCCAGCGCCAGTCGTTGTTCGCCGGCAGGAATACCCACACGGGCTTGCCGAGCGCGCCCGCCACATGCGCGACGGAGGTATCGACTGTCATCACCAGATCGAGCTGGTCGATGAGCGCGGCGGTATCGGCGAAATCATTCAGCGTGTCCGTCAGGTCGTAAGGTTTCAGCGCGCACTCCGCGTTCAAAAGCTGATCGCGCGCCGCGCCTTTCTGCAGCGAAAACCAGGCAACGTCCTTCACGTCCGCCAACGGTGAGAGCGCCGAAAACGGCATTGAACGGAATTGATCGTTGCCAAACGTCGGACTGCCCGCCCACACGATGCCGACTTTTTTGCGGCCGGCGGCCAGCATGTCCACCCGCGTCGGCCCCATGCCGATGCGCTCGGCGCTCAGGCTCATGTACGGAATGTCGGCTAGCGCGTTGGGAACGAGATGCGCGACGCGATGCGGCACGCTCATGGATGGCGTCCAGTAGTCGTATTCATGCGTCGGCCCCCGCGTGAATGCACGGCGAATTCCCCGCACGCTTTGCACCAGTTCCACGATATTCTCCGGCACCCGCATGTCTACGATTGCGCCCATCTGCTCGAGCACCGTCACGTAACGTGCGAACTGGATCATGTCGCCGTGACCTTGTTCGCCGACCACCAGCAACGTCTTGCCCTGCAACGGCTCTCCGCGCCATTCGCGGACGCCCGGAACGTCCATTGGCTGATATTTGCTCGAACGCCAGCGCACCTCATGCAGCGCCCAGCCTTCCTTGAAGTTGCCACGGCGAAGCTGGAGCAGCGCGAGATTGTGCTGGGCATCGGCGTGATCAGGATCCATGTCGAGCGCGCGTCGATAGTACGGCTCCTCCTCCTCGAACAGCCCTTGCGAGCCGACGGCTGCGCCGACGCACACGTGGATCTGCGGGTCATCGCGCAACGTCAATGCATGCCGGTATGCCGCCTCTGCCTCCGCAAACCGGCCGTGAAGCCCAAGCGTCGTTCCGAGGTTCACGCGTGCCTCGAAGTGATTCGGCCTCAGCGCAAGCGCGCGATGCAGGCTCGCCACCGCTTCATCGAAGCGCTTGAGCTCTCGCAGCGCGTTACCCTCGCCGAAATGTGCTTCGAAGCTGTTGGGATTGCGACGCAGCGCCTCGCGGTATGTCGCCAGCGCTTCGTCATAACGCTTTGCGGCCGCGAATGTAGAACCGAGGTTCAGGCGGCTATCGAAGAAGTCGGGGTGCTGAGCGAGCAGCGTTTGAAACTGCTCGATGGCTTCGCTGAAAAGACCTTGCTTTCGCAATGTCACCCCGAGGTTATTGCGTGCGTTGGCGAAACCCGGATCGAGCGCAAGCGCGCGCTCGTAGCACTCCACGGCATGCGGCAGGTCGCCCAGCGCCGTAGCCACCA
>NZ_JBSIPA010000775.1:0-1625 GCF_053574605.1 Caballeronia sp. M23-90
TTGCGCGCTGCGCGTCGCAAGCCTTCGCAGCGTCGCATTCTCTGGTTGCTCACCGATGGGCGAAGCGCCGAAACCCCAGCGCGTCCCGATTCGGCGGATCAGATCGTTGTCGTCGATTTTGAAAGTGCGGCCGTGAGTCTTGGCCGATGCGCAAAACTCGCCGCGTCATGGCATGCGGACTATCGTACAGCCGCTGACATGACATCGGCTTAGTGGCTCATCAGCCGCTCATTCGTACCAGCGGGGCGTGTACGCCCACTCGCCACTGCCATCGCCGCGCGCAAAGCTTCGCGTCGTCGATGATCCGACGATCACCATGGTTCGCATATCGACCTGATCGGAACGCAGGTTTGCGAGCGTGGTCGTGATCAACGTTTCACCCGGCCTGCCGATGTTCCTTCCCAGCACGACCGTGGTCGTTCCATCGCGATACTCACGCACGATCTCAAGCGCACGATCCAACTGCCAAGGCCTTGCACGCGAGACCGGGTTGTAGAACGCCATCACGAGATCGGCTTGAGCGGCATGTCGCAGACGCATCTCGATGACGGCCCATGGTTTCAGGTTATCGGAAAGCGAGAGCATGCAGAAGTCGTGACCGAGCGGCGCGCCGGCACGCGCGGCAGTCGCCAGCGCAGCCGACACACCGGGCAGGATGTTCAGGTCTACGGAAGACCACGCCTCGTTGGATTGTCCTGCGTCAAGTGCTTCGAGCACTGCGGCGGCCATGGCGAACACGCCTGGATCTCCTGACGACACAACCACGACCCTGCGCCCCGTGCTCGCCAGTTCCAACGCATGACGCGCGCGCTGCATTTCTTCGCGGTTATCGGTGCAATGGAGGATTTGATTCGGCTTGAATGGACCGGCCATGCGCACGTAGGTCTCGTAGCCAAGAATATCGTCGGCGAGGGACAACACGTATTTGGCCGCCGGTACCATCAAGTCCGCGCTGCCGGGACCCAGGCCGATCACGGTCAGCGTGCCGCGTGCTTGTCCGAGGTTCGTGACATCAACCGGATACGGCGCAATCAATATTGCGAGGCCTTCGTCATGCGCTCTGAACGTTTCGAACCCGTCCGGCAAGGCGCCGAATCTCAGGGGTACATCAAGGACATGCGCAGCTTCGATCAGGCGCGCCGACGTCATCATGGACACGGGCGCAAGCATGGCGGCGACCGACAGCGGCGATATCTTTGCCTCAAGCAACGCACGGCGGATGCGTTCGGCGATCGGATCATCCGAACGCACCGCGTTCACGCAAATGACGACCGAGCGCGGGTGAATCATGAGTTCGCCGGCGTTTTCACTAACATGCGGCGAGATCCGGATTGCGCGGTTTGCATCGGAGGCACGGGGCAATTCGACCTGATCCAGCCACGGTGCGTTGCCTTCGATGCGCGTTGTGCTTCCCGCCAGAAGATCGGACACGAAGCGCTTTCCATGTTCGATATCCGCAAGCACATACCCCGCCGGAGGATTCAGCAGGCATGTGCCGAAACGCAATTCGCCGCTCGTCGTGATCGCGGGCGCGACCCTCAGCCACGTTTTCCGTCTTCGATTCGGTACGCGTATCCTGACGAACCTGTGAAAGCTGAAGCGGCTGCGCCGCAAGTCGATGAGAA
>NZ_JBSIPA010000776.1:0-1615 GCF_053574605.1 Caballeronia sp. M23-90
GATCGGAACGGGCAGCTACCTGCCGGCCGATCGTGTCACGAATCAGGATCTGGCCGACCGGCTGGCCAAACAGGGTGTTGAAACGAGCGACGAATGGATCGTTGCCCGCACTGGCATCCATGCCCGTGCAGCCGGGCGCACCGGGCGCCGCGCTACCCTCGAAGGCATAATGGCTCAATCGAATCTCTATTCCCGTGTGATCGGAACGGGCAGCTACCTGCCGGCCGATCGTGTCACGAATCAGGATCTGGCCGACCGGCTGGCCAAACAGGGTGTTGAAACGAGCGACGAATGGATCGTTGCCCGCACTGGCATCCATGCCCGTCATTTTGCCGCGGCCGACGAGACAACCAGCGAACTCGCACTGCACGCATCGCGCAACGCGATTGAAGCGGCGGGTATCGATCCTGAGTCGATCGACCTGATCATCGTGGCGACCTCCACCCCCGATTTCGTTTTCCCCAGCACGGCTTGCCTGCTGCAGAACAAGCTCGGCATCAAGAATGGCGGCGCCGCGTTCGATATCCAGGCCGTCTGCTCCGGGTTTGCGTACGCCGTCGCCACGGCGGACAGCTTTATCCGTGGCGGCATGAATCGCACGGCGCTGGTAGTCGGCGCTGAAACCTTCTCGCGCATCCTCGACTTCAACGACCGCACCACATGTGTGCTGTTTGGCGACGGCGCGGGGGCGGTCATCCTGCAGGCATCGGACGAACCGGGTGTGCTTTCGAGCGCGCTTCATGCCGACGGCAGCCATTCGAGCATTCTTTGCACACCGGGCAATGTGAACAAGGGCGTGATCGAAGGCAGCGCGTTCCTCCACATGGACGGCCAGGCGGTCTTCAAGCTTGCTGTGAAAGTGCTCGAGAAAGTAGCCGTCGAGGCGCTGGAGAAGGCGCAACTGACGGCCGGCGACATCGACTGGCTCATTCCCCATCAAGCCAACATCCGCATCATGGAAAGCACGGCGAAGAAGTTGCATGTGCCGCTCGAGCGCATGGTCGTGACCGTTGGCGAACATGGCAATACGTCGGCGGCATCGATTCCGCTCGCGTTCGACGTCGCCGTGCGCGACGGCCGCATCAAGCGCGGCCAGCATGTGCTGATAGAAGGCGTCGGCGGCGGCTTCACGTGGGGCGCGTCGGTCATCCGATACTGAACGTAGCCAGCGTTGCCAGCCGTATCAGCCATTCCGACCCATTCAATCGAGTAAGGACGTCATGAAATTCGCGTTCGTTTTTCCGGGACAAGGCTCCCAGTCGGTCGGCATGCTCAACGCATTTGCCGATCACGCCGTGGTGCGCGAAACCGTGCAGCAGGCATCCGATGCACTCGGCCAGGATCTCGGCAAACTGATTGCCGAAGGTCCGGCAGAAGACTTGGGCCTCACGACCAACACGCAACCCGTGATGTTGACCGCGGCTTATGCGATTTATCGTGTGTGGGAGAAGGAAACGGGTATGAAACCGGCGCTGGTGGCTGGACACAGTCTTGGCGAATATACGGCGCTAGTTGCCGCCAGCGCCTTGAAATTCTCCGATGCCATGCCGCCTTCGCCCACGGGCACCGCGCTTTGCATGGCCTGCGCGCGAAAACGCACGAGCGGCACGGCATC
>NZ_JBSIPA010000777.1:0-1608 GCF_053574605.1 Caballeronia sp. M23-90
TGTCGCTGCGCCCCACACTCGGGCTTCGCGGGGCATCCGTCCCGGCCGTGCTCAACGCGGTGCAACTGGTCGGCTGGGGATCGTTCGAGATCATCGTGATGCGCGATTCCGCCGATGCCCTTGCCAGGCAATCCTTCGGTTTATCGATGCCGCTCATCTGGACGCTGATCTTCGGCGTGCTGGCCACGATCCTTGCGATCACCGGCCCGCTGTCCTTCGTCCGGCGATTCCTGCGCATCTGGGGCATGTGGCTGCTGCTCGGCGGCGCCGGTTGGCTGACGTGGAACCTGCTGTCGAAACAGGATATTGGCGCGTTGATGAACCGGCCGGGGACAGGCGAGATGCCGTTCGGCGCGGGTATCGATCTGGTCGTGGCAATGCCGCTCTCATGGCTGCCGCTGATCGCGGATTACACGCGCTTCGGACGCAGTGCAGGCGGCACGTTTCGCGGCACGCTGTTCGGTTATGGCATTGCGAATATCTGGTTTTATGCGCTCGGCGCCTTCTACGGCCTGGCTGCCGGCGGCGGCGACGCGCTGCTGACCGTGGCATTCGCGCAGGCGGCAGGCGGGATTGCGCTGCTGCTGATTCTCATCGATGAAATCGATAACGCTTTCGCCGATATCCATTCCGCCGCCGTCTCCACCGGCACCTTCTGGGCGAAGGCGAGCGTGCCGTTGTTATCCGCGGCGTTCGGCGGGTTGTGCACGTTGATCGCGTTGCTGGTGCAAATGGGCAAGTACCAGAACTTCCTGCTCCTGATCGGCTCGGTCTTTGCACCGCTGTTCGGCGTGGTGCTTGCCGATCATTTCATCGTGCGCAAACGCCGCGTGGTTGTAGCTGCGCTCACCGACCGGCAAGGCCCGTACGCGTTCTCGGGCGGATGGCATGTCAGCGGATTTGTTGCCTGGGCGCTCGGGATCGCCGCGTATCACGCGATCAACCAATGGATGCCGAACCTCGGCGCGACCTTGCCGTCGCTTGCGATCGGCGCGGTGGCTTACCTGGCGTTGGTGCTGGGTGCGGGTCGGCGGGAAGAGAGCCGGTCGTCGACTTGAGCTTGATGACGGCAATTCAGGAAAGCGAGGCGATGATCGCCCCGCTTTTCGCAACGGTAATCAGCCGTCGATCACGTCAGCGCCCTTCGGCACCACGAACTTGAACTGGTTGGCTTTCAGCGGCGGGTTCTTCTCGATATTCGAGAACGTCAGCAAGGTCACGTTGCCGAATACATCGTGCAATTCCATTGCTTCGAGATTGCCGTTCCTGAAGCCAATACCCACCTGCTGGAACTGCGTGTCCTGCGCCTTAGGCGTCAACTCCAGCCAGTCGATGCCGTCCTTCACCCCCGCGTCGCGCAACGTGAAGTTCTTGTCGAGATCGTTGCTGCCGAAGAGGATGGCGGCAGGACTCGCGCCCAGCGCATTGCCCAACTGACGAACGGTGACCTGGTTCAGGTCTTTGTCGTAGACATAGAGCTTGTCGCCGTCGGCCTGGAGTATTTGCGCGTAGGGCTTTTCGTACGACCAGATGAACTTGCCCGGCCGCGCGAACGTGAATGTGCCGCTTGCCGTGCCGGAGGTCCTCGGCGCTGCGCTCTGCGCGGCA
>NZ_JBSIPA010000778.1:0-1601 GCF_053574605.1 Caballeronia sp. M23-90
TGGCGACATGGCGTTGAACAAGTGCGTGAAACCGCGCGCGTGCTGGGCGTGCATCTCGAAGGGCCATATATCAATCCGGGCAAGCTCGGCGCGCAACCCGATGCAGCAGCCGTCGCCGTGCGCGACGAAGTGCTGAAGTATCTTTCGCTCGCGCCCATCCGCGTGGTGACCATCGCGCCGGAAATCTCGGGGCACATTGAAGTGATCCAGGAAATGGCGGCGCGCGGTGTGCGCGTGCAACTGGGTCATTCACTGGCGACCTATGACGACGCGGTCAACGCGCTCAAACACGGCGCGCGCGGTTTCACGCACTTGTTCAACGCCATGTCGCCGCTGCATCACCGCGATCCCGGCATGGTCGGCGCTGCGCTCGCGCATGCCGAGTACGCCGAACTGATTCCTGATCTTCTCCACGTGCATCCCGGCGCGATCCGCGCCGCGCTGCGAGCCATTCCGCGCCTGTATGTGGTGACCGACAGCACATCGGCCTCCGGCATGCCTGATGGCGAATATCGCCTGGGTAGCCAGCACGTGACCAAGTGCATGGGCGGCGTGCGTCTTGCCGACGGCACGCTCGCCGGCAGCACGCTGACCATGGACCAGGCGCTGCGCAATCTTGTTTCCATCGGCTTGCCGATGGCAGATGTTTCCAATCGCCTGTCACGTTACGCCGCCGATTACCTCGGACTCGAAGACCGCGGCCGGATCGCGCGTGGCGCGTGGGCGGACCTCGTCGTGTTCGACCGTGAACTGGCGTTGACAGCAACTTATGTAGAAGGTGAATCAATTGTCGAATATGCTTGATGAAGCGCTGGCGTCCGCCGACGTGGTGGTTGCCCAGCTTGCCGATACATCCCACATTGAAGCACTCGCCGCCCGGCTCGCCGAAGAGCCGCGGCATGTCGCGCTGACGGTTGCGCGCGGTTCGTCGGATCACGCCGCAAGTTACTTCGCAGGACTGACGATGAGCCGTATCGGCGTGCCGGTCGCGTCGTTGCCCATGTCGGTCGCCACCCTGCAGCAAGCACCATTGCGCGTGAAGGGCCAACTGGCCGTGGCGTTTTCGCAGTCGGGCAAAAGCCCGGATCTGATCGGCACCATGCAGGCACTGCGCGACGCAGGCGCCCTGACCGTCGCCGCCGTGAATGCGCCCAATTCACCGCTTGCCGAAGCCTGCGAGTGGAACCTGCCGTTGCTCGCCGGCCCGGAGTTGTCCGTGGCGGCAACCAAGAGCTACATCGCGATCCTGTCGCTCTCGGCGATCGTCATTGCGCATGTGCAGAAAGACGCCGAGTTGCTCAACGCGCTCAAATCCTTGCCCGACGCGTTGCGCGCCGCCGGCAAGCTCGACTGGTCGCACGCGGTCAGCGAACTCAAGGACGTCGACCGCATGATCGTGATTGGCCGCGGACTTGGCCTGGCAATCGCCCAGGAAGCGGCGCTCAAGCTCAAGGAAACGTCGGGCATTCAGGCCGAAGCGTTTTCGAGCGCGGAAGTGCGGCATGGGCCAATGGAACTCATCGGCGAGGACTATCCGCTTCTCGTGTTCGCACCGCGCGGACCGGAGCAGGCTGGCCTGGTGCAGCTTGCCCGCGACATGA
>NZ_JBSIPA010000779.1:0-1590 GCF_053574605.1 Caballeronia sp. M23-90
TCGCCGCCGCGCGCCGGGTCATGACTCGTGCCCGCGTCCCGCGGTTGCGCGATCGAGTTCGCAGAACTCGTGATCGGAAAGCGTGATCGCGCTGGAAGCCACATTCTCGACGAGATGTGCGAGCCTGGAGGTTCCCGGTATCGGCAGCATGACCGGACTGCGCTGCAGTAGCCATGCAAGCGCAATCTGGCCGACGCGAGCGTCATGACGACGGGCAATGATATCGAGCAACGATCCCGGCCGGGTCAGTTCCCCGGCCGCCAACGGGTACCACGGAATGAAGCCGATGCCATGCGCCGTGCAGTAATCCAGCACGTCTTCACTCCTGCGATCGCCCAGGTTGAAGCGGTTCTGCACCGTTGCCACCTTGAAGTATTTGGACGCGGCCTTGATGTCAGGCACGCAGACTTCGCTCAGGCCTGCGTGGCGGATCACGCCGGTATCGATGAGGTGCTTTACCGCCCCAAACTGTTCATCGCGCGGCACGGCAGGATCGATCGATGCAACTGCCATAAACCAATCTGTTCGACACCCAGCCTGCGCAAGCTGCCATGGGCCTGCTCGATCAGATACTCGGGGCGGCCATGCGATTCCCATCGGCCGGGCCCCGAGCGCACGAGACCGGCCTTCGTCGCGACGAGCAACCGGGCGTCATACGGATGCAGCGCTTCGCGGATCAGTTCCTCTGAGACACCGGGCCCGTATGAATCGGCTGTATCGATGAAATCCACCCCGAGTTCCGGCAGACGCTGCAATAAGCGGATAGCTTCAGCCTGATCGGCGGGCATGCCCCAGACGCCCGGACCGGTAATGCGCATGGCGCCGAAACCGAGTCGCCGGATGTCGGTTTCGCCACCAATCCTGAACGTCGAGCGAAGAATGGTCATGCGGGGCAGGCGGTCGATGCGCACCGGACTTTGACCACATGCCGGCCGATACTCACGGTCAGCACCAGCGCCCCTACCTCGCATAACGCGGCGACCCAGCCAAGGTCGCTCACGGACGCAACACTCAAGGTGAGCGAACCGAGCGCGGCGCCAAGCGAGAAACCAAGGTACATGAACGAAGCATTCAGCGACAAAGCGATCGGCGTCCCGCGCAATCCGGCGATGCCAATCAGTCCCGCCTGCTGCGCCGGATAGAAGCACCAGTGCGCGATTCCCCACGCCACCACACCCACGAGCACGGGAACCAGCGCAAGCGAAGCGGGCAACCAGTGCGCACTCGCCGACATCAGCGCGAAAGCGAAAATCGATACCGTCAGACAGGGAATGATCACGCGCCGCGAGCCGAGCCGATCCACCGCCTTCCCGCCGATAAACACCCCTACCGCCGCCGCGACGCCCCATGTGAAGAGCACGTACCCGATCTGCGCGCCATGCAACTGCGTCGTCCTGGCAATAAAGAGCGCGAAATACGTATAGATCGTATAGGCGCCCGTGGCCCACAGCGTGGTGACGAGCAAGGTCATCAGGACCACGGGTCGGCGCGCGGTATCGATACGTTCACGCAAGGTGGCCGTCGGCAATCCTGCGCCGATTGAACGCGGCAGTCCGAACAACAGCCCGGCGCTCGCCGCAGCGGAAAGCA
>NZ_JBSIPA010000077.1:0-19334 GCF_053574605.1 Caballeronia sp. M23-90
GCGGCCGACATCGCCCCGCTCGCGTTCGCGTTCAACATGCTTTTCCCCGGTTGAAGGTGAGAAAGGATTCATGGGCGCCGACGTGACGGCGGGGCGGTCGTTGATTGCAAGGCTCAGCAATTCGGGCCGCGCATAATGGCCGACCGAATCCATCATGCGCTTGCGTTTGGTGATCAGCGACATGTCCAGATCCGCGATCACCATGCCTTCGCCTTCGCGCAACGGCGGCGCCAGGTGCTGGCCTTCGGGCGAAATGATCGCGGTATTGCAGCCGCCACGAAGCGCCTTCTGCAGGCCGGGTTCCTTCGTGATGGATTCGATCTGCGCCTCGGTCAGCCACCCCGTCGAATTGACCACGAAGCAGCCGGATTCCAGCGCGTGATGCCGGATCGTCACTTCGATCTGCTCACCGAAAATGGGACCGACGAGCGAACCGGGGAACTGGCTGCAATGGATCTCTTCGTGCTGCGTCATCAGCGCGTAGCGCGCGAGCGGGTTGTAATGCTCCCAGCACGCAAGCGCCCCCACTTTGCCGATGCTCGTCTGCGCCACTTTCAAGCCCGCTGCGTCGCCCATGCCCCAGATCATTCGCTCATGAAACGTGGGCGTGATCTTGCGGCGCTTGAGAAGCAGCTCACCGGTGGTATCGAAGATGAGTTGCGCGTTGTAAAGGCTGCCGTGATCGCGCTCGTTCACGCCCAGCACCACGACCATGCCGTGCCGCCGCGCTCGTTCCGATACCGCATGGGTCACCGGGCCAGGCACGACGACGGCTTCGTCATAAAGACGCATGTGTTCCGCGCCCGATGCAACCGGTGCCCGCACGAATGAAAAGTACGGGTAGTAGGGCAGGAAGGTCTCGGGAAAGACGATCAGCTGCACGCTCTGGCGCGCGGCGTCGTCAATGGTCGCGAGGACCTTTTCGAGCGTGCCGCCGGGGCGTTCGAGGTCCGGCGAAATCTGGACCGCGGCAGCACGGACGATTCTCTTGTCGGGCATGGTCATTCCGTGGTCGAGAGTGTCGGCAATGTCAGACGGTCCACGTGTTGATGATCAGCGCGCCGTCCTTCCGATGCAGCAGCTGGATGTCGAGCACGTCGAGCGGGCTGATCGGCTTGATGCCTTCGATCAACGATGCTTCGCCCTGCCCATAAAGAGCCTGCAATGCGAAGCGGCACGCGTAGACCTTGCCGCCTTCTTCCATGAACTTCTGGATCTGCTTGTTGAAGTTCAGGTGGCCAGGAAAGGCTTCGTCGCCGAGCGTTGGGAAACCGCGCTGCAAACCGAGCGTCACGCCGGGACCATAAAGCAGCACCGATGTTTCGAAGCCCTTGCGCAGGAGCCGCGTGGCTTGCAGCAGGTTCACGAAGCCGATGGAACCTTCGAACGCGACCGTATGAAACGTCACCAGCGCCTTTTCGCCCGGGGCGGCCTTGACGTCCTCAAAGACCTTTTCTTCATAGTCGACAAGATAATCGCCTTTCTTGTGCATCGGGATATTGACGGCAGGCATTCTAATCTCCATTAAATACACGATTTAAAACATCGATAACAGTGAGAATCCGGTTTTTTATTCGGTTCCCGCCACGCTGCTTGCAAATCAGATAATGCAACCGCCGTGCCATTGAAACGCAATGTCAATGCGATCAATACCCGATCATTCAACCGATCAGCACTTGGGCGAGTAGGAAATATTTTGAATCGGCTCGCCGAAAGCCTTGCGGGGCCTCACTTCGGCGCCACGTCAAATTCGCCCACGCACCAACAGGGCGATGTTTTGTTGGTGCAATCGCTCGCTACTGGTGCAATAAACACTCATTACGTGCATTGACCGCCTGCAAAACGATTCTCCATACGATCATTCAATGCGATCAATTTTTTATGTTTGCGTTTTTCGTGCTATCGTTTTTTAACCGCCTTTAATCAGAGAACGTTTCATGGCCAGTCTTACTCATCACTGGATCAGAAAACTCACGGAAAGCCGCAAGCCGGCTTATTTGCTGATTCCAGAACTAATCGAAGAAGACCTGGCGAGCGGACGACTGCGCCCGCGCGACCGGCTGCCCGGTTTGCGCGATCTCGCCGACGAACTGCAGCTCAACTACACGACCGTCGCGCGTGCCTATGCAGAAGCGCGCAAACGCGGTCTGCTGGATTCGCGCGCAGGCAGCGGAACGTTCGTGCGCGGGAGAACGGCAACGTTGCCGCTCTCGGGCGGCAGCAGTGTCGAGATGACCATGAACATGCCGCCCGAACCCGCCGAGCTTGCCGCACGGTTGCGCGAGTCGGCGGCGCGGCTCTTTGCGTCAACCGATCCTTATCGTCTATTGCGGTACCAGGATTTTGGCGGCACGCCCGACGACCGCGCTGCGGGAACCCGGTGGCTCAAGCGCCGTTTCGATGATTGCGATGAAGACAAGGTGCTCGTATGTCCGGGCATCCACAGCGCGCTCGTGGCGATGGTGTCGCAGCTCGCGCGGCCGGGCGGCACCATCTGTCTCGATACGCTGGCGTATCCCGGCATCAAGGCGATTGCAGCGCAGCTTGGCGTGCGTCTGCAGGCACTCGCACGCGACGACGACGGTCCCCTCGCGCATGCCTTCGAAGCGCTCTGCAAGAGCGACAAGCCCAGCGCGTTCTATTGCAACCCGACCATCCAGAACCCGAGCACGGTCACGCTTTCATCGAAGCGCCGGGAGGCGCTGGCCGACGTCGCGTTGAGATACAGCGTGCCGATCATCGAAGACGATGCCTACGGCATGCTGCCCGCGAACGCGCCCGACGCAATGGTGTCGTTCGCACCGGACCTGACCTACTACGTGACGGGGTTTTCGAAGAGCTTCGGCGCGGGGCTTCGCGTGGCCTACATTCGCGCGCCTTCTTCACGGCGCGCGCAGCATCTCGCGGGCGCATTGCGCGCCACGACGGTAATGGCGAGCCCGTTCACCATGTTGCTCGCTACGCAATGGGTCGTGGACGGCACCGCCGACCTGATGCTCGACGCCATCCGGACCGAGTCCGCTGCGCGGCAGGCAATCGCGGCGCGCGTGTTATCGAAGTGGAAGTTCGACGCCGATCCCGCCGGCTTTCATTTCTGGATGCCGATCGATCCTGCATGCGGATGGCAAGCGTCGGAGCTTGCGTTGCAGTTGCGTTCGCAAGGGATCGGAGCGGTATCGGCAACGGCGTTTGCTACCGATGGCAATCCGCCCGAAGCCATTCGCGTCTGCCTCGGCGGTCCAAAAAATCTGGATGAATGCGAAGACGCGCTGAGACTGATCGCGGATACGGTCGAGCATCCGCACCATTTGCATCTGCCCGTCATGTGATTTGGGACGAGGCTTGCCAGGCAGAGGTCATGCAGACGTAAAGCGCCCTTGCTACGATGCAGCTTTTCGTCTCGACTATTCGCCCCATGCGGAACCTTTGGTTTCTTCGCTTTTTCGCGGCCGCGCTCGCGGCTGTCATCCTGACGTCAGCATGCGCCGGCAATCCCAATGCGTTATGGCAGATCGTTCATAACTCATGTGAACCGGCCGCGCAGGGGGCGGACGTGCCGCAAAAGTGTATCGATGTCGATGCAACTCAGGGCTATGCCGTACTGAAGGACCTGAACGGGGCCACGCAGTACTTGTTGATCCCGACAAAACGCATTGGCGGGATTGAAAGTCCCGAGTTGCTGGCGGCGGATACGCCGAACTATTGGCGCGCTGCATGGGACGCCCGGCGCTTCGTGAACGCAAAACTCGGCAAGGAATTGCCGCGCGATGAACTTTCGCTCGCGATCAATTCGACCAGCGGACGTTCGCAGAACCAGTTGCATATTCATATCGATTGCCTGGCGCCCGATGTCGTGAACGCACTGCGCGAACAAGGACCGAAGATCGGTACGCAATGGACCGCGTTCCCTACCTCGCTGCGCGGCCATGCGTACAGGATCAGGCGTATCGATGACCCGGCGCTCGCCTCGGTCGATCCTTTCAAGTTGCTCGCAGCCGATGTGGCAAAGGAAGGGGGACGCATGGCGGACCAGACGCTGCTGCTGACCGGCACGACCACGCCCGACGGCAAGCCCGCGTTTTTCCTGCTCAATGATCACGTACGTCTGGCGCAGGGTGACTTTGGATCGTCGGAAGAACTGCAGGACCACAGTTGCGCGATTGCACGCGAACGCTAGCCTGCACCTGCGTTTGTCTCGAAATTTTACCCTAGCCGCGCGCCGCGCTTCGCTGCACTATGTCGGTTCGACAAACAGAACGGCAGGGCAGCAGCATGACCACGATGCGAACCATAGGCATGATCGGCGGGATGAGTTGGGAATCGACCGCTGAATATTATCGGCTGATCAACCAGGATGTGCGCACCCGGCTCGGCGGACTGAACTCGGCGCAAGTGCTGCTCCATAGCGTGAATTTCGCGCCTATTGAAGGCCTTCAACGCGACGGACAATGGAACATCGCAGGCATCCGGCTCAGCGAGGCCGCGCGCCATCTGGAAGCGGGCGGGGCGCATTGCATCGTGCTTTGCACGAACACCATGCATCTCGTCGCGCAGCAGGTTGCCGCTGCGGTGTCCGTGCCGTTTTTGCATATCGTGGACCCGACGGGTATTGAAGCGCAAAGGCGCGGCATTCGCAAAGTCGGGTTTATCGGCACGGCGTTTTCAATGCGCGAAAGTTTTTTCCGTGACCGGCTTGAAGAACGACACGGCATTGCGACAATCGTCCCCGATACCGCAGAGCAGGCGACCGTTCACGACATCATTTATCGCGAGTTGTGTCTTGGGATCGTGACGGAAGAATCCCGCAAGCTTTATCGCGATGTCATTCACGGGCTGGCAGCACGCGGCGCCGAAGCAATCGTACTGGGATGTACGGAAATCATGCTGCTGGTAAAAGCCGAGGACAGCCCTGTCCCTCTGCTCGATACCACCACGCTCCACGCCCGCGCTGCCGTCAACTTCTCGCTCGCGTAATGCCTTAGTGCTCGCGCCTGTGCGTAAATACGCGCGGACGGACGGCCTCGATCACGGCCTCGGGCAGAACCTGATGTAAGGTACGCACGGTGAAGTCGAGGTCTTCCATGGCGACGTCGAATACAAGGCGGAGGTCGTCGTGATCGCGCGAAGCCTGGCTCACGTACACGCCGAGCGGCGAATGAAAGAGGCGGCGAATGCGCTCACGCGCCGCCTCATCCTGCTTGCTGCGCAGTACCGCCGACAGATGAACGCGCGAAACACAGGGCGCGGCAGTGCCTTCGCGTTCCGCCGAATTATTGTTGTTCGCCGGGCCAACGATTCTTTCGAGTACAAGGTTCATGACGCTGCAAGCTCCTCTGTTCGGGATGACTTGCAGCGTATCTTTTTGCGCGTAAACAACGCGTCAAGATTTCCGGCGTCGCCGTATAAATTGCTTAGTCGATGCCGTTGAAGACCGCATCGTCAGGACCGATATACGCGGGTGCTCGCCAAGCAGCATCGCGCATCGAGTGCTGGACCTGTCCTTCCACGCCCAGCAACACCGCGAAAATCGCCATGCGCACGGGGATGCCGTTATCGGTTTGACGGAAGATCGCAAGCCTCGGATCGTGGTTGAGGTCGACGCTGAGATCGTTGGCGCCGGGGCGGCCATCACGCGGCAGCGGATGCATGATCAACGTGTCAGGCCCGCACACGCTTTCGACCAGGGCCTGATTGATCTGGAAATCAGGCGTGTAACCTTCGATGGATTCATCGGCGAAGCGCTCTTTCTGAATGCGCGTTGCATACACCACGTCCGCGCCTTTGAGACCTGCGTGCAGGTCGCTCGTCTGCTCGACCACATGATCGCCGCGCGTGATCTGATCGAGGATGGACGTGGGCATTTCGAGCGATGCCGGCGAGATCAACGTAAATTTAAGTCCGCGATACAGCGCCAGCAGCTTCGCGAGCGAATGCACGGTGCGGCCGTATTTGAGGTCGCCGACCATTGCGATATGCGAGCCGTCGACAATCTTCCCCACGCGTGAAAACTCGCGCTGGACCGTGTAGAGATCGAGCAGCGCCTGGCTCGGATGCTCGCCGGGGCCATCGCCTGCGTTGATCACGGGAACGTTGGTCGCGCGTGCGAATTCAGCCACCGATCCTTTCTCGGGATGGCGCACGACGAGCGCGTCCGCATAGCCGCTGATCACGCGGCTGGTGTCATAGATGGACTCGCCTTTTGCCATCGATGAAAACGTGAAGCCCGTCGTGTCGCATACGGAACCGCCCAGCCGGCAGAACGCCGCGCCGAAGCTCACACGTGTGCGGGTGCTGGCTTCGAAAAACAGGTTCGCGAGCACTGCGCCTTCCAGGACGCGCGTGATTTTTTGACGCCGCGCGATGGGTTGCATGGTGTCCGCGACCCGGAACAGCGCTTCGACGGAATCGCGCGAAAACTGATCGACGGAAAGCAGGTGCGGTCGTCCCTCGTGCAGAATGGAAGGTGACTGTACGCGTTGCGTATACTCATCGTCAGTGGGCGTTCGCTCCAGGATCTCCATGACGTAGCGGCTGGCGATTTCCGGCATGGCGCGCGATTCAGCGGATTCGTCCGGAAGCAGCCATGTATCCAGTGCCCTTCGAGCAACGCCAATCCGGTTCGCAAAGGCATCGCGCGTCATGTTGAGCCGCCGCATGGCGTCCCGAAGCAGAGTTTGTTGTTGCAGATGCATGTCGGACGCTCCCGGGGGTTATATACGCGCTGCGTATATTAAATCACTCGCCGAAAAGGTGCAACACGACCTCGCGTCTATGTGAAACGCGGCGGTGTTCGAACAGGTAGATGCCCTGCCACGTGCCGAGAACCATGCGGCCCGCGCTCACCGGTATGGAAAGCTGGACTTGGGTGAGCGCCGTTCTAAGATGCGCGGGCATGTCGTCGGGGCCTTCCGCGTCGTGTACATAGCGGCCCGGCTCTTCCGGCGCAATGTCCGCGAAGAATTGTTCGAGGTCGGTGCGCACGTCGGGATCGGCGTTTTCCTGTATCAGCAGCGACGCCGATGTATGTCGGAGGAACACTGTCAGCAGCCCGGTCTGGATGCCTTGCTGGTCGATCCAGCTGCGAATGTCGCGGGTAATTTCGTGCAGACCGCGCGTGCGCGTGGTCACGCCCAGATGGTGGAGCGCCTGTTTCATGCGGATGTCTCCAGAGGAAAGTGCGCGACGCAAGAAAGTCGTCGCGCTTGCCTCCGGAGTTTACCGGCTCATGCAGGGTGGCACAGGCGAGGCCGCTCATTCGCTCAATGGCCGAAGTAGATCGATTGCGTTGCTTGATCCGGCGCATGGTCAGCGCGTGCGCCCGATGCCGACATGCTGCCGGTGGACGATCCATACGACGTTGCCGCCGCGCCTTGTTGCGACCAGACTTTCTGTTCGGCGGCCTGGATATCCTGCGGGTAATTGACGTTTTCGCCGCCGGGGCTATAGCCGGCCTTTTCGAGCTGAACGAGTTCGGCCTTGACCTGTGCGCGCGTCACTGGAGCGTTGCTCTGGGCAAACGCGAAAGCCGGTGCAGCCAATGCCGATGAAAGAACCAATGCGGAGATAAGGAATTTGTTCATGATGACCTCAATAAATAATTAGTGATCCGATGTATTTGCCAGGTTGCTACGGATGTTGCGTGGTACTTCGTTGCGGGACTTTCAGTTTGCTTCGCTTGCGTTTGCCGGGGGCGTGCTTGCCACTGTGGTGTTCGATTGCTCTTGAGCAAGACGCGTCTTCTGTTGTTCTAGCTGGTGCGCGAAGATCGGATTGACATCGGGGTACGAGGTATCCGTCACGAAGTCGCGGCCGTCTTTCTGTGCCTGGATCAGTTCCTGATAGACCTCGGCGCGGGTCTTGGTTTGCGCAAATGCATTGGCTGAAGCGATTGTCGCGATAGCTACGAGGGCAATGGCGAGGGCTTTCATGTTCTTCTCCAGTAGAGGTGTTTCGTTGCGGTGTGTACTGGAGAGAACCCCGGAAGGGGCAGGGATATTCCCGATAAAGCGGATTATTTTTTGCCGGAAAAAAATTTGAATACGAGTGGAATAAGCTGCAATGGATGGTGTTTACGCGGTCAGGGACGCTTTTGTTTTCAGTTAGGCGGCTGTTTTGGCGCGAAACCTGAAACAATGTGCAGACGGAATAAAGCGCATGAAACGGTGTTCGCCTCCATACCGACAGCAACTCGAATCGATCATGTCCATAGTAAAACCACCTTCGGAACCCCGGCTCTCAGAGTCCGACGTCCAGGCTTACGCCGACGGCATGCTCGATCCGGTGCGCGCTGCCAGCGTTCAAAGCTATTTGAAAGACCGTCCCGACGAGGCGCAGCGGGTCGCGTTCTATGGGCGGATCAACCAGCAAATGCAGAGTGC
Source organism: Caballeronia sp. M23-90 (assembly GCF_053574605.1). Classification (NCBI taxonomy): domain Bacteria; kingdom Pseudomonadati; phylum Pseudomonadota; class Betaproteobacteria; order Burkholderiales; family Burkholderiaceae; genus Caballeronia; species Caballeronia sp. M23-90. Next base: position 8,379 of record NZ_JBSIPA010000077.1, read on the forward strand.
CTTTCATGAACCCACGGACGAAGCGCCGCTGCCCAGATCCGCACCGCGGGTATCGAAGCGCCGTATCAGCGCGTATTTGATAGCCGCCTTCGCTGCGCTGGTGCTGGTGGCGGGCGGACTGTTCGCATTCGACATCTCCGATTCTGCGCTCGATAATGCATCGATCATGGCGCTCGAACAGGCGGTCGCGGTGCAGGACATGGCGACCGGCGCGAGCGGTTATGTAAGCTCGGCGAAGGCTTTGGCGGATGCGCCGAACTTGTACGTCGTAGGCTTTCACCCGACTGCGAGACGCGAAATGCCGGTGGGCCCGTTGGCATCGGCAACCGAATATGTGTATCGGAACGCGACGGGCGAGGCCGCTGTCATGCTGATCGCGCCCGGCATCATGGCAAAACCGCAACCGCAGTGGAAAGCAAATCGGGTAGGCGAGACGCGTTTGCTGGCATGGACTGCGGGCGGCAGGCGCTACGTGCTGGCGGGTCGTGCAAACACGCGCGGGCTGATGCGCGCTGCGGATCTGATGACGGGAAATTGAACTCAACGCATAAAAAAGCCGGATGACGGGAATAACCCGCGACCCGTGGTGTTAGCCCATTATTCGCAGCGGCGTTTCAGGTCCAGCGTCCGCATAAGCTTACAAAATGAGGAAGGCCCATGGGCGTCCGTGACGAGTTAATGGAACATGTGCCGCGATTACGCCGATATGCGCGGGCGCTGATCAACAACCGCGATCTCGCCGACGATCTGGTACAGGACACGCTTGAACGCGCGCTCCGCCATACGGAGAAGTTCCAGACCGGCACGGATATGCGCGCGTGGCTTTTCACGATCATGCATAACGTGTTCGCGAATCAGGCCCGTCGCGCCGGGGTAAAAGCGGTGCATGTCTCCGTCGATGACGAGAACATAAACGAGCGTGAATTCGCGGTCGCCGGTACGCAGACGCAGTCGCTTGAAATGCGCGATCTGGACTTCGCTTTGCAGCGCTTGCCGCTCGATCAGCGTCAGGTCGTGCTGCTCGTGGGACTGGAAGAAATGAGCTACGCGGATGTTGCGCAAGCGCTGGAAATCCCGATCGGGACCGTCATGTCGCGTTTATCGCGCGGGCGTGAGAGATTGCGCGCGCTGATGGCAGGCGCCCAACCCGGCGCAAAATTACAGGTGGTGCGATGAGCGAACAACAAACACCGATTACCGAAGACGAAATCCACGCATATGTGGACGGGTCGCTGGCGGAGCACCGTCGCGAGGAAATCGATCGGCTGCTGGAACACGACGAAGCGCTCGCCACCAAGATCAGCGATTACTTCTCGCTGAACAGCATGTTCCATGACCGCTATGACCGCGTGTTGAGCGAGCCCGTGCCGCAACGGCTGTTGCCGCCCGAACGCAAACGCTGGCGCGATGCCGCCAACTGGCCGCAATTCGCCGGCATGGCGGCGGCGCTTGTCATAGGCGTGGGCATTGGCGTGGGCGGCATGATGGGCAACGTCGGAGGCCGTGCGCTGATGCCCGGCAGCGGTGGTGGCGTTCACGTGGAGCGCGCGAGCTTTACGCCGGGTGAGCAGTTCGCGCGTCAATCCGCCGTTGCGCACGTGATGTATGCACCCGAAGTGATGCGGCCGGTCGAAGTCGGGGCGGATCGCGAGCAGGAACTGGTGACGTGGGTATCGAAGCGGCTTGGTACGGATGTGCGTCCGCCGATCCTGACGCGCGTCGGCTTCGAACTGATGGGCGGCCGTCTTTTGCCCGGTGACGATGGTCCGGTCGCGCAGTTCATGTACCACGACGCAAAGGGCGAACGCATCACGCTGTGCATCTCGCACAGGAAGATCAGTTCGGATACGACTGCGTTCAAGCTTTACCAGGACGGCTCGGTGAACGTGTTCTACTGGATCGATGGCGACTTCGGTTATGCGGTATCAGGCGCGATCGACCGGAAGGTATTGCTCGAGCTTTCGCACGACGTCTATTCTCAACTGACCCAGATGGGCGATGTAAAGCCGCAGACCTCCACGCAATAAAACGCTTCCGAAGGTGCCGGCGCATTGCGCCGGCACCTCGTGCTGATTATCGCCAAGCGATGACCCGACGACCGGCCAAACATCGATGCAGGCACGCTGGTGATCGAGCGCGAGACACCGCAAGGCGATGGCGATTGCCGCGACATCAACTACGATCCGACCATCCTTCCCGCCGGTCCCAAGCCGTCCGACGATCCGCTATTGGCCGCGCGCTCGTCGGCTTATGCCGTCTCTTATAATCGCCGCACGCGTGAGGAAGCGCATGGCCCGGCATTCGCTCAAGCATCGACACGGAACATTCAATGAGCGTCGCAGATAAACATTTCAGTCCCGCCGCCCGGTTCTTCCACTGGCTGATGGCGCCGCTTGTCATAGCGATGTTGTTTATCGGCGTGGGGATGGTCGCCACGTTGTCGTCGTGGCATGAGACGCTGCTGGCAGTCCACCAGCCGCTTGGCATCGCGATTCTCGTGCTCGTGCTCCTGCGGTTCATCGTTCGATTGACGCATCGCACACCGCCATTACCCAATGACATGCCGCGTTGGCAGCAGCACATCGCCCATCTTTCGCACTGGGTCTTTTATGCATTGCTGTTCGCAATGCCGCTGGTCGGCTGGTCGATGCTGTCAGCCGGAGGGTTTCCGATTCATCTGGCCGGAGCGCTTTATCTGCCGCCGATCGCGCCGCAAGGCGTGCGCCTCTACGCGTTCTTGCGTTCCGCGCACACGGTCCTCGCGCTGTTGTTGTTCGCGACCTTCCTCGCGCACCTGGGCGCTGCGATGTTCCACGGATTGATCAAACGCGATGGCGTGTTTTCGAGCATGGCGAGAGGCCGCCGCGGCCTCTAACGTAATGATCACGCCGCCTGTTCGACCGGCGTCACCTCCAGCTCGAGCTTCTGCGTGCCGCGCAGCACAGTGACATTCACCACGCGGTCGATCCGCGTTGCATCCAGCGTCCGCTGCAAGCTGTCGACGCTGTCCACAGGCAGCGTGTCGATAGCAACGATCCTGTCGCCGGTGCGCAATCCGCCTGTTGCAGCAGGACTTGCTTTCACGACTTCCATCACGTGCACGCCGCTCGCCGACGGCAACTCAAAATAGCGTTGCACGCGCCGAGAGATGGGCGACGTCGTACCCGCCACGCCGATATACGCGCGCCGCACGCGTCCATGCGCGAAGAGCTGCATGATGACCCACTTGGCGGTATCGATTGCCGTGGCGAACGAGATTGCCTGCGCGCCCGCAATGATCGCCGTATTCACGCCGATCACCTGACCGGCCGAGTTGATCAGCGGGCCGCCCGAATTGCCGGGATTCAGCGCTGCATCGGTCTGGATCACGTCGTAGATCATGCGTCCGGAGTTGGATCGCAAGGAACGTCCGAGCGCCGAGACAACGCCGGTCGTCACCGTCTGCGCGAGGCCGAGCGGGTTGCCCACGGCAATCGCGATTTGCCCGACGCGGAGCTTGCCCGATTCGCCGAGTTCCACGTGCGGCAATGCTTCGGCAGAACCGATGCGCAGCACGGCGAGGTCGCTGTCGGGATCGTCGCCGACGAGGTCGGCATCGAACGTTCCGCCGTCGGCGAGCGTGACGCGAATCTGCGTGGCGCCGTGCACGACATGGCTATTCGTCAGCAGATAACCGTCGGGCGTGAAAATAAAGCCTGAACCCGTTCCACCCTGTGAGCCGCGCGGATTGCGTGCGTTGGCGCTCCCGGGCATGCGCCGTTCGACCGAGATGAATGCCACTGCTTGCTGCACGCGCTCCAGCGCGCCGATGACCGTGCGCGAATAGGCGTCGAGCAGCGCTTCGTCGCCAAGGGGAGTCGAGAGGGCGGCGGCCTCGGCGGCGCCGCGCGAAAGATCATCGATAAATTGGGGACGGCTTCCCATGATCGTGCTCCGGATAAATGGACCTTCAGATGCGGGGTAACGCCGCTGATTTCAAGCGGCGCCAAAGCGGGTGAGCTTGACCCGTCCCATCAGCACTTTCAATGCAATCGATATCAGCAATGATCGTTTAGTCGCGCGCGGGTGCGTTGCTAACATGGTTGGCTGGCTTCTCTCCCTTGCTCCGCTTCCATTTCCATGAAAATCCTTCATCGCCTTGTCGCCTGTTTTGCGATGGCGTTACTGGCTTCCACTGCCATCAACGCGGTTGCGCAAACGCCGTCGGGAACGCCGGTAAAACTGCGGATCGGCTACCAGAAATCCTCCACGCTGATCGCAATCCTCAAGGCGCGCGGGACCCTCGAAAAGGCGGTCGCGCCGCTGAATGTGCGCATAGAGTGGAGCGAGTTTGCAAGCGGGTTGCCGCTGACGGAAGCGCTTAATGCAGACGCTGTGGACTTCAGCGCCGACGTCGCCGACACGGTTCCGGTCTTCGCGCAAGCTGCAAATGCCAACTTCGTCTATGTCGCGCAGGAAACGCCGTCGCCCTCGGCGCAGGCAGTGATCGTTCATCGCGATGCACCCATTCATTCGCTCGCCGACCTGAAAGGCAAACGCATCGCCGTCACCAAGGCAGCCGGCGTTCACTATCTGCTGCTGTCCGCGCTCGCACGGGCCAAGCTGACCCCTGCCGACGTCAAGATCAGTTACCTCGCGCCCGCCGATGCACGTGCCGCTTTCGAGCGCAACGACGTGGACGCATGGTTTGCATGGGACCCGTATGTGGCTTCGGTGGAACTCGATGCGGGCGCACGCATTTTGATGCGTGGCGATGGCCTCGCGTCTTATCAGCGCTATTACCTGGCATCGGCGCCATTCGCGCAGAAGTATCCGCAGATCGTCGATATCGTCTTCAAGCAACTGGTCGAGGCCGGTGTCTGGACGAAGGCGCATCCGCAAGACGCAGCGAAGATCCTCGCGCCGGTGTGGGGACTCGATCAGGCGACGGTCGAACGCGCCAACTCGCGTCGTACCTATGCGGTCCGCGCAGTGGTCGCGAAGAACTTCGGCGAGCAGCAAGCTATATCCGACAGCTTCTATCAGGCGAAGCTCTTGCCGAAACCCGTCGATACCACGAGCGCACTCGTCTGGGACTTTGCATCGCGCAAGGCCGTTGCAGCGGATACCGCGACTTCGGCCAATACGGTCGCCGCCGGGGATACCGCCAAGCAGCCTTAGCGCATCACTGATCGTCAATGCGAGTTTCCAGAAACCGAAACCGCCCGCATCCGCCGGCGGTTTCGCTTCAAGTGAACGTGCCATTCAGTTCGCGCCCGTCGCCAGGCAACCCATCGCTACGGCATCACTTGAGACGCATAAGCAGAATTGGCGAGAACCTTAGCTCAAATAAATCGTTCATGGGAAAAGTGTGCGTCGATAAGATGATTTATCGGAACGGGCGCTGAAGCTCGACTCAACTCGCAAGGCAGGAGCACGACAATGAATGTTTTCTGGTTCATTCCGACACACGGCGACAGCCGTTATCTCGGTACGACGCAAGGCGCTCGCGCCGCGGACTATGACTACTTCCGCCAGATCGCGGTAGCCGCCGACACGCTCGGCTACGAGGGCGTCCTGCTGCCCACGGGCCGCTCATGCGAAGACGCATGGGTCGTGGCGTCGAGCCTGATTCCCGCGACCAAGCGCCTCAAATTTCTGGTGGCGATCCGCCCGGGCCTGAGTTCGCCGGGGTTGTCAGCTCGCATGGCGTCGACGTTCGATCGCTTGTCGCATGGACGGTTGCTGATCAACGTGGTGACGGGCGGTGATCCGGTCGAGTTGGCAGGCGACGGTGTGTTCAACGACCACGACACGCGCTATGAAGTCACGGACGAATTCCTGAGCATCTGGCGTGGTTTGCTCGAGTCGTCGCATGAAGGCGGTTCAATCGATTACGAAGGCAAGCATTTGTCGTCGAAGGGCGGCAAGGTGCTTTATCCGCCGGTGCAGAAAGCGCACCCGCCGCTGTGGTTCGGCGGCTCGTCGCCTGCCGCGCACGAGATTGCGGCCGATCATATCGACACGTACCTGACGTGGGGCGAACCGCCGGCCGAAGTCGAAAAGAAGATCAACGATATTCGCCGCCGCGCAGCCGACAAAGGCCGCAAGATCAAGTTCGGAATTCGCCTGCATGTGATCGTGCGCGAGACGGAACAAGAAGCGTGGGCGGACGCGGACAAGCTCATCAGCAAGCTCGACGATGAAACCATCCAGCGCGCGCAGGCATCGTTTGCAAAGATGGATTCCGAAGGCCAGCGTCGCATGGCTGCGTTGCATGGCGGCCAGCGCGACAAGCTCGAAGTCTATCCGCACTTGTGGGCCGGCGTCGGACTCGTGCGCGGTGGCGCGGGCACGGCGCTCGTCGGCAATCCGGAGCAGGTTGCGGGCCTGATGAAAGAATACGCGGCGCTGGGTATCGATACGTTCATCTTGTCCGGCTATCCGCATCTGGAGGAGTCGTATCGCTTTGCAGAACTCGTGTTCCCGCTGTTGCCGCGCGAGCAGAAAGAGCCCGCGTCGGGCCCGTTGTCGGGACCCTTTGGCGAAATCGTGGGCACGTCGTATTTGCCGCGTGCATCGCAGAGCTGAAACGGGGAATCACAATGAACGGATCATTTCTTCGACGCGCAGGCATGCAGGCAGCGCCCTGGCTCGTGCCTATCCTGATCCTGGTTGCATGGGAGCTTGCAGCGCGAACCGGCGGCTTGTCGTCGCGTGTCTTGCCCGAGCCGCTGGCAGTCGTCAAGGCCGCGTGGGAGCTGATCCAGTCGGGCGACATGTGGGCGAACGTGAAGGTCAGCGCATGGCGTGCATTGACCGGTTTTGCGATCGGCGGCGGTATCGGTTTCGTACTCGGGCTGGGGACAGGTCTCTTCAAACCGGCTGAGGTTGCGCTCGACTCGACCGTGCAGATGATCCGCAACATCCCCGCGCTTGCAATGATCCCGCTGGTGATCCTGTGGTTCGGCATTGGCGAGGAAGCCAAGCTGTTTCTGGTTGCGCTCGGCGTGTTCTTTCCGGTCTACACGAATACGTATCACGGTATTCGTTCCGTCGATGCCGACCTGATCGAAATGGCGCGCAGCTACGGGCTTACAGGTTTCGCGTTGTATCGCGACGTGATATTACCGGGGGCGTTGCCGTCCATTCTCGTCGGCGTGCGTTTTGCGTTCGGCCTCATGTGGGTGATGCTGATCGTGGCGGAAACCATCTCGGCGCAATCGGGTATCGGCTATATGACGATGAACGCCCGCGAGTTCCTGCAGACGGACGTGGTGGTGGTCGGCATCCTGCTCTACGCGCTGCTCGGCAAGCTTGCCGACATGCTCGCCAAATCCATCGAGCGCGCCACGCTGCGCTGGCATCCTGCGTATCAGAAGGGAGCAAAATCGTGACATCAGTTCTTTCATCGCTGTCATCGGATAGCGTTGCGTTTGCCAGCGACGAACCGCGCGTCATCACGCGTGAACGCACACCGCCGTCGCCTTCGCCGCGTCCGAATCCTGCGGACATGGCCGTCGCGCTTCAGGGCGTCGACAAACATTTCGGCGCGCGCAAAGTTCTCTCCAATTTTGATTTTGCTATCGAGCGTGGCAGCTTTGTATCGATAGTCGGACGCAGCGGCTGCGGCAAGTCCACGCTGCTGCGCCTTATCGCCGGGCTCGAGAAAGCGACCGGCGGCGTGGTGAGCCGTAACGCGGCAGAGGGTTCGAGCGAATTGCAGACCCGCATCATGTTCCAGGACGCGCGCCTGCTGCCGTGGAGAAGCGTGCTGCAAAACGTGATGCTCGGCTTGCCGAAATCGTCGCGTGAGGACGCACGCGCGACGCTGGCCGAAGTCGGTTTGAGCACGCGTGAAGGCGACTGGCCTGCGCAACTTTCGGGCGGTCAGCGCCAGCGTGTGGCGCTTGCTCGCGCGCTCGTGCATCGGCCGGACCTGCTGTTGCTGGATGAACCGCTTGGCGCGCTGGACGCCTTGACGCGCATTGAAATGCACGCGTTGATCGAGCGTCTGTGGCGCGAGCATGGCTTTACTGCGTTGCTGGTTACGCACGATGTGCAGGAGGCTGTGGCATTGGGCGAGCGCATCGTGCTTATCGAAGAGGGCAAGATTTCCTTCGATGCCGCCATCTCGCTCGCGCGTCCTCGTTCGCGCACGGCAGAAGGTTTCGCGGAGCTGGAAGAGCAGGTTCTGTCGCGGGTGCTGAAGCACGGCGCGCAGGTCAGCTAGACACCGTAATCATCACACTTTGCCGATGTCGACCGGCCCCGGCATGACTCACTCAAACAGGGAGCATCACATGGGCATCACAGCAATCAACGTACGCAACCAGTTCAAAGGTCACATCAAGGAGATCATCCGCGGGTCGGTGGTATCCGAGGTGGATGTAGAGACGCCACACGGCATCGTGACGTCAGTGATCACGACTCGTTCAGTCGATGAACTCGAATTGAAGGTCGGCAGTGAAGTCATCGCATTCGTGAAGTCTACCGAAGTATCGATTGCTCGGCTCTAAAGGATCCAAATGCAAAAGGGGCGAATTAAGGTTCGCCCCTTTTTATTCAGCGCCAGCTTTGACTAGAACGCCGGAATGATCGAGCCTTTGAACTGCGTATCGATATAGTTCTTCACATCCGGCGACTCATACGCCGACACCAGCTTCTTGACCCAGGGCGCATTGCGATCCTTCTCGCGCACCGCGATCAGGTTGGCATACGGGCCCTTCAGATCTTCAATGGCGATCGCATCCTTGGTCGGCGACAAGCCGGCCTTCACGGCGTAGTCCGTGTTGATGGACGCAGCGGTGAGGTCATCCAGCGAGCGCGGCAACTGCGCCGAATCGAGTTCGACTAGTTTGATGCCCTTCGGATTTTCAACCACGTCGAGCGGCGTTGCGTTCACGCCGTCCTTGCCCACGCCTGCCTTCAACTTGATCACGCCATTCTTTTGCAGCAGCAACAGTGCGCGATTGCCATTGGACGGGTCGTTCTGAATGCCGACCTTCGCGCCTTGCGGCAAGTCCTTCAGTGACTTGATCTTCTTCGAGTAGAAACCCATGGGCGCCACGTACGTCAGGCCCACGTTGACGATCTTGTAGCCGCGCTGCTTGACCTGGCTGTCGAGAAACGGCTGGTGCTGAAAGCCGTTTGCGTCCAGGTCGCCCGCATCGAGTGCTGCATTGGGTTGAATGTAATCGTTGAATTCGATCACCTTGATCTTGAGGCCTTCGCGAGCCGCGACCTTCGATACTTCGGTCCAGATCTGCGCGTCGGGGCCGCTCATGGTGCCGATGCGCAGCGGCGCATCTTCAGCGTGGGCGGTGCCGAATACGGCGCCAAGCGCGGCGAACGCGACGCTTGCAAGGATAGTTCTACGATGCATATTGAAACTCTTTCTGGTTAGCAGGGCCGCATCGTCTCACGACTTGCGCGGTGTTGGAACGAATCTGTTTTCATGTGGTTATGCAAATTCGAAAGGATGCTTCAGAACCTGCTTCACGCCCGCGGCAGGCGCCGGTTATCGATCCACATGCGCGCCCAGCGCGCCGCGTAGGCCACGGCAAGATCGGATTCGAAGAAGTAGTCGAGGGCGTCGAATACATAGGCGCGTTTTTGCAGCGACGCTTCGTCCTGAATGACGAGGTTGGCGGCGAACAATCCGCTGGGCAGCGGCTGTGCGGCGGGAGCGACTTCATAACCTTTGTAATGCATGTCTGTTTGACCTCCGGTACTCGATGCAATGGAACGCATGTGCCCAGATTAGCCAGCGGCGCCTGTCAACGGAACCAATCAATCGGTAGAAGCAAAGCCGCTCCCAAGGGGGATAGGAAAGAAGCAAATGTGGCGTAGGTCTTGCGCGGGTTTGCGGTCGTGGCTACCGAATGATCGGCAGATATGGAAATGAATAAAAGATGGTATCCGCGCGATTAAGTTTCGCCTACCGTATAAAAGCGGTGGCCCGTTTGCCCCGCGCCGGCCAGCGTTCAAGGAGAACTGCGATGTCCGAACAGAAAGCCCTTTTCAGGAGCTGGGGCAGCCACGTGCTGCGCAAGTGGCATGCACGGCGATTGGCTGCTGCAAGTCAGGCCAGGGAAACCGCGCGTGAGCCGTATCACCTTGAACGCATTGCGTCATGTGCATGCAGCGGCTATTTCCATATGGGGTATGTGGTGGATTCTTTCGTATTCACCCCGGAGTTGCCGTTCAAGGACTGACGCAAACGGTGTGCAACTTCAATAATGATCAGACATTCATGTGCCCTGAGTGGAACGGGTTTTGTTGAAGTCAGATGACATCGAGGCAGTTGCTGCGGTCGTGCGCTGCCGGTCGCACATGCTTTTTCGACTGCTCGACACAACTCAGCCAGCGGTCACACGCCGCATCCGGAGTCTCGAGAAAGTGCTCGGCGTTGAATTGCTACAGGCAAACCAAAAAATCAACGCGCAGTATCGAGTTCCGCAATAGCCTCGCGCGCATTGAAAGCCAGCGCGAACTGCGCAGCTTGCCGGCCGACGGTTGCGAGCTGATCGGCGACTTTCGGATCGGAGCAGGTATCGATGGTTTCGAACCGCGTTTCCAGCGAATTGACGGCCGCGCCATACGGCGTCGGCCAGCCGCGCAGCGCATGCACGATTGAACGCAGCGACGTCAGCACTGCGCCGCCGCCTTGCCATCCATAAGCCGTCACTACGCAGCCGACAGCCCGACCGTCGAGGTACGGACGCCTGTCGTCGCGCAGTTCTTCCAGCGTGTCCAGCGCGTTCTTGACGAGTCCCGAGACGCCGCCGTGGTATCCGGGCGTCCCGATGATCACCGCGTCCGCTTCGCGCACGGCTTCGATCAGTTCGATCTGCGCTTCGGTGCGTTCCTTGTGTTCGGGCGCGTAGTGAGGGAGGCTGTGCAGGAACGTGCCGCCGAAGAGGCGCGTGCGCGCGCCCGAACACAAGGAACGCACCGAAACGCAGATCGAACTGA
>NZ_JBSIPA010000780.1:0-1584 GCF_053574605.1 Caballeronia sp. M23-90
AACCCAGGACACAGATGACCGATACACGCATTAGCGAAGGCCTGAACTACGAACCTATCAACGATGAAATTGCGCAGGTTCTCCGCGACGTGAAGTTCCCGGCCAACAAGGACGGCATCGTCGATGCCGCACAGGAAATCGATCACGCGCGCTGGCGCCACGTGCCATTGCCGAAGTCGCACTCGCCTAGTCACGGCATGGTGAGTCAGGTAGTGCAAGTCCGTACATGACTCAACCACAACCCAGGACACAGATGACCGATACACGCATTAGCGAAGGCCTGAACTACGAACCTATCAACGATGAAATTGCGCAGGTTCTCCGCGACGTGAAGTTCCCGGCCAACAAGGACGGCATCGTCGATGCAGCACGCGCCGCGGGCGTGAGTAATGACGTAATCAGTGTGTTCGACGGCTTACCCGAACAGGACTACGCAAGCGCCGATGCAGTCGAGCAATTGCTCGGCAGTGGCGCAGGCCCGGGAATATCGGCTTGAAATAAAACACCAGTTCAGGCGGTCCCGGCCTTTTCAGCCCCAAACACCACCCGGCTGAAGAACTTGGCGAGCACTAACTCGGACATCTCGGCCCCGCAGCCTTGCGGGTCCGAAGTATAGAAAAACTGCATTCCATCGATCAACGCCGTCAGGCCCAGCGCTAGTTCTTCAGCCGGCATGGGTAACGGCGTTCCCGCACGCTCCGAAAACGCGACGATGTACGCCGTCGTCATCTGCAACAGTTCCCGGATGAATGCATTGAATTGCGCGCGGAATTTCGCATCGCGGCTTGACTGCAATTTCGCTTCGACCCAGAGCAAAAAACACTTGTTGTCGCGATAACAGACGCTGTAATACTGCAGGAGGCGCGCTTCCATGTCGGCGCGCGTCGCCTCGCCCTCGAAGATGGAATGCAGCCTTTTCATGATGACGTCGTGATCACGCTTGAGAAGATCGAGGAACAACGCCGACTTGCTGCCGAAGTTCGAATAAAAAGCGCCGCGCGTATAACCGGCCGACGCCGCGATGTCCTCGACGCTTGCCGCAACAAATCCCTTCTTCATGAATACCGCTTGGGCAGCGTCCATCAAACGCTCTCTGGTTTGATCGCGGCTTTGTTCACGGGTCAGGCGAATTCGGTTCATCCGCGAAGTTTATCATCTCAAAAATTTAGATGCAGAGTCGATTCCAGATACAGTGTTGTATTAGAATGCAACCCGTATCTCGGTATCAGCACACTCGAAAGCATGTGGGCATTGGCTTTCGGACGCTTCGATCACCGCAACCAAACTGCTTGAATCTCATGAAAACGCGTTGCATCAGGCTGAGTCGGCGCTGCGCGTTCACCGTTTTGCGTCGAGGTCATCCGTGATTCTGCAAGTCTGTCGTCGCATGTTCTCGCTGTTACCGCGGGTTGAAGGCCGCTCGGTTTCCTTCCGTGCAGCGCTTGTCGGATCCTTGCGCGAAGCGACCTCGGTCACGCCGCAAGGCGTGGGTTACGCTGAAACGCCGGGAATCTGGTCGGACGAGCAGGTCGAAGGCTGGAAGCTGGTCACGAAAGCCGTGCATGACGCAGGCGGCACGATCCT
>NZ_JBSIPA010000781.1:0-1584 GCF_053574605.1 Caballeronia sp. M23-90
CTAGCGCGTTCTACGCGGCGGATTATTGTTCGTACCCGATGGTGTCGGTCGAAAGCACCCAGTTGCTCATGCCCGCGAGCGTCTCGCCCGGCCTTCAGTTCTGAGCGACGGTGCTGCCAAGCAGGCTCTTCTCGGCTTCAACGGCCGCCTCCCTCAGGCCTTGTCCCATGAACTTCGGCAAGATGTTCACGCATACGATGATCGCGCCGAGCGACCCGAACACGTAGGTCACGGCGTAGGCAATGGCGACATCGGATTGCAAGGACTTGGTCTCGGCCACGGGCAAGCCGAGACGCGCGATGGCGTCGCCCGCCGTACCGATGATCGCGGATTGCGTGAGCGCGCCGCCGGCCAGCCCGGCGGCAATGCCCTTGTTCAACCCGAAGAGCTTGGCGCAGATCAGCACGGTGACAAGAGCTGAAACCGCGAGGAAAACCGCCATCGCGATTTCACGCAGCGTCTTGCGCGACAAGGAGTTGAAAAACTGCGGACCGGAGTCGTAACCGACTGCGTAGATGAAGATGGCGAACATGACGGACTTGACGCCGTTATCGATCTGCACGCCGAACTGGCTGATGACCACCGCGGCCAGCAAGGACCCGCCTACTCCGCCAAGCTGGAACTTCCCGAAGTTGATCTGGCCAATGAAGTACCCCACCGCGAGCGACAGGAACAACGCTATTTCCGGAGACTTCGTGAAAATCTGGTGTATCCATTCCATGGTGCCCTCGCTAGATTGTGTTCCCGTCCGACCTTGACTGCTCAGCGCGTTTCGTTACGCGTTTGTTGTGCTTTTTAAAACGCTATCCCAGCTTGCCTGCGAGCCCGACAACCAACGGACCCATCAGCGGCAGCAGCACGTTCGACAACGCATACGTGATGGTGTAACCAATAACAGGTGTTGCGTTGCCCGTCACCCCAACCAGTGCGCTGATTGCAGGAGTGCTGCATTGCTGGCCCGCTATTGCGCCAAGCAGCATGGGAACCTCTAGTTTGAGCAGCCATCGCCCGATCGCGAGCGATACCAGCGCCGGCCCGAGCGTGATGACAACGCCCGCGAGCGGCAAGGCGATACCGTATTCACGGATGAGGCGGATTGCATCGGCGCCCGCGCCGAGTCCTACAGCGGCGATAAACGTGCACAACCCGAAATCCTTCAGCACTTGCGCGGCGGCCGAAGGCAGGGAGCCGATCACCGGGAAGCGCGAACGAATCCAGCCGAACAGCAGACCTGACAGAAGACACCCGCCGCCCGTGCCGAGGGTGATCTGTATATCGCCCATCCGCGCGCTGAGATGGCCAATAAGAATCCCGAGGATCACGCCAATGCCGAGGAACACGAAGTCCGTCTTCAGCGTCGCGCGCACGATATAACCCAGCTTCGCCGCACCACGCCGGACGTCTTCGGATGCGCCGATCAACGTCAGCACGTCCCCACGATGCAACTCCGTTCCGGGCAGAAGACACCCGCCGCCCGTGCCGAGGGTGATCTGTATATCGCCCATCCGCGCGCTGAGATGGCCAATAAGAATCCCGAGGATCACGCCAATGCCGAGGAACACGAAGTCCGTCTTCAGCGTCGCG
>NZ_JBSIPA010000782.1:0-1579 GCF_053574605.1 Caballeronia sp. M23-90
GCCCGGTAGACTGCGCGGCTGTCCGCAATCGGCGTCGCGCAGTCTACCGGGCGCTCGATCCCGCGCTGGTCGAACGTTTTGCAAAACGCGAGCTGCTGTACGTGCGCAACTTCGGGCAAGGACTTGATCTGCCATGGCAAAACGCATTCGGCTCAGATGACCCGGCAGTGGTCGAACGGATCTGCGCAACGCGCGGTATCGAATACGAGTGGCGCGATGGCGACGCTGACGAACTGCTCCTGCGTACCCGCGAACGCTGCCAGGCGGTCGCGCGCCATCCGCGCACGGGCGAGATGGTGTGGTTCAACCAGGCGAATCTGTTCCATCTCTCGACGCTCGATGAAGACATACAGGAAGCACTCGTCGATGCCGTCGGCCTGGAAAACGTGCCACGCAACGTGTATTACGGCGACGGCGAACCGATAGAAGTTGAAGCGCTCGCGGAAATTCGCGGCGTGCTGGACGAGCAGCGCATCGTGTTTCCGTGGGTGACCGGCGACGTGCTGATGCTCGACAACATGCTGACCGCGCACGCCCGCGATCCGTTCGAAGGACCGCGCAAGGTCGTGGTCGCGATGGCGCAAAGCTACAGCGAGCGGACGGATACACGATGACATTGCCCGCAGGACCCGCACTGGCCGCGCACTCGCTGACGGTTGGATACGGGGAACATGTAGTGCTTGATCGGCTGGATGTGAGTATTCAGGCAGGGCGGGTCACCGCGCTGTGCGGCCCGAACGGGTGCGGTAAAAGCACGTTGCTGCGCACGCTTGCCGGACTGCAGCCGGCGCTCGGCGGACATGTCGAAGTGAACGGCGTGCCTATTGGTACATTGCGCCGGCGCGTGCTCGCCCGGACGCTGACCATGCTCGCGCAGTTCAACCAGATTCCGGCAGGGCTGACTGTGCGTGAACTGGTTGCATACGGGCGTTATGCGTATGGCGGCTGGCTGAGAGGACTGACACGCGCGGATCACGCAGCGATCGATGAAGCGCTCGAAGCAAGCGGCCTGGCCGATGATTCAGCACGCGATGTCGCCGCGCTCTCGGGCGGCGAACGTCAGCGGGTGTGGATCGCGATGGCGTTGGCGCAACAGGCGCCTATCGTGTTGCTCGACGAGCCGACAACCTATCTCGACATCCATCATCAACTCGATATTCTCCGCGAACTGCGGCGGCTGAATCGCGAGCGCGGATTGACGATCGTATGGGTGCTGCACGACCTCAACCAGGCTGCCGCGTTCAGCGATGAAATCGTATTGATGCGCGCCGGCCGGATCGTCGCTCATGGCGCGCCCGATGCCATGCTCGACCCGCATCATCTCAACGATACGTTCGGCGTGCGGATGCTGAAGATCGCACACCCTCAGACCGGTGCGCCTATGTGCGTGCCGGCTTATGAAGCGGAGTCGCTGGGAAGTCCGGCCAGGGATCTGGTCGCATGACCACGCTTGCCTCCTCTTCCGAGCGATGGCGCGCGCCGGTCAAAAGCCGCGTGGGTTTGCTGGTCCTCTTGCTCGTGCTCCTGATCGTCGCCGTTGCGCTGTTGCGCCTCGCGCCCGATGTCCGTGCGTGGCTTA
>NZ_JBSIPA010000783.1:0-1563 GCF_053574605.1 Caballeronia sp. M23-90
CAAAAAAACCGCTGGGAGGCTTGCCTCCCAGTTCGCGTTTCCGGAATTTATCGAGCGTTTTCCGGCCCACGCACGAACGGAGCAATGCATGAGCACGATATCTACATCGTCAACCGGTTCAACCGTTGACCCGAACAGCGCGGTCCAGCAGGCCGCACAGTCGATCATCAGCGGCTCGACCGGCTCGACCATGGACGTGAACTCCCTGGTCACCGCGCTCGTCAATTCGAAAATCGCGGGCCAGACGGACACTCTCAATAGCAAGACCACCACGGACAACACGCAGGTCACGGCGCTCGGCACGCTGAAATCGGTGATGTCCCTGCTGCAGACGTCTCTTTCGGCGCTCTCGGACGGCACGACGCTCTCTGCCTTCACGGCGACCGGCGACGGCAAGGGCATCACTGCGAAGGGCACCTCCGGCGCGGTGGCGGGCTCCTATTCCGTGCAGGTCTCGAATATCGCGACATCGCAGTCGATTACGTCGGGCGCGTTCAAGTCGACCGATACGCTCGGCACCGGGACCATGACCATCTCGGTCGGCGGCAAGAACATGTCGATCCCGGTCACGTCGGACAACAACACGCTGTCGGGCATTGCATCGGCCATCAATTCGGCGTCCGGCAATCCGGGCGTGACGGCGGCCATCGTGAACGGCACGGACGGCGCGCATCTCGTGCTGCGTTCGTCGTCCACGGGTGTTTCGAACGGGATCAATGTCTCGATCTCGGGGACGGCATCGGGCGATGCGCTGAACAACCTCGCCGTGACCTCGGGCACGGCATCCGCGCCCGCAAGCAGCTCGGAAACGGCCGGCAATTACACGGGCTCGGTGACCACGGTTGCATCGGGAAACTGGACGCAGAGCGTAGCCGGAGAAGACGCCAACTTCTCGATCGCGGGCACGCCCGGAACCAGCGCCAGCAACACGATCACCACGGCGCTCAGCGGCGTTTCGATGACGCTCGATTCCACATCGGTCGGCACCACGCAGACGCTGACCGTCGCGCCCGATACGACCGGACAGGCAACGGCCATCAACGCCTTCGTCACCGCGTACAACAACTACATGAGCACGGTCCAGTCGCTGACATCGTTCGACTCGACCCAGGCAGTCGGTTCGCAAGGGGGCGCGCTGCTCGGCGACTCCATGATGAACACGATCCGCAACACGCTCTCGAGCGCCATCAGCGGCGCGGTCGGCGCGGGCTCGTCCGCGGTCAATCTCGCGTCTATCGGCATCACGCTGCAGCCGGACGGCACGCTCAAGACCGATTCCGATGCGCTCACCGCCGCGCTCAGCAGCGATCCGCAAACCGTCGCGAAGTTGTTCAATTCGACTAACGGCGTTGCCGCGAACATGAACAACGACCTGACGTCGTTCCTTGCGACCGGCGGCATCATGGATACGCGCTCGACCGCGCTGACCGCCGACCTGAAAAGCCTGAGCGACCAGCAAACGGCACTCACGGCATACGCCGCGCAGTTGACGACTTCGTACAACGCGCAATTCACGGCGCTGAACACGCTGATGTCGCAATCGACAAGCAACGCCAGCTACCT
>NZ_JBSIPA010000784.1:0-1561 GCF_053574605.1 Caballeronia sp. M23-90
TTCCAGCCCAGCGGGCTGCGGTACGGGCTTCACTACAGATTTCATCGGATTGGCCATGAATTGCATCCTGTCTTTGTACTCTAATTGGTCCAAGGCAGGTGTCGCATCTCATATTGGCACGCAGGGCCGGGTGGCGCAGATGGGTCTTTGCCACAAACCACAAAGACATAGGAACGATGTATCTGTTGTTCTCGTTTGTGATGTTTCTATCTGGTGGTGTGATGGCATTGGCAATTCGTGCCGAGTTGTTTGAACCGGGCATGCAGTTGATGCGCCCGGAGTTCTTCAATCAGCTAACGACCATGCACGGCCTCGAGATGATATTCGGCGCGATCATGCCTGCTTTCGTCGGATTCGCGAATTGGATGGTCCCTCTTGAAATCGGCGCGTCCGACATGGCGTTCGCCCGAATGAATAACTTCAGCTTTTGGTTGCTGCCCGTTGCGGCAATTATGCTGACTGCTACCTTTTTCATGCCGGGTGGCGCGCCGGCAGGCGGATGGACGATGTACGCGCCGTTGTCCACGCAGATGGGTCCAGGTATGGACATGACGATTTTTGCGATCCACCTTATGGGGGCATCATCGATTATGGGCGGGATCAACATCGTGGTGACGATACTGAACATGCGCGCGCCCGGCATGACGTTGATGAAGATGCCGATGTTCTGCTGGACCTGGTTGGTCACCGCTTTTCTGTTGATTGCGGTAATGCCTGTTCTCGCAGGCGCCGTCACTATGCTTTTGTTCGACCGGCATTTTGGCACTTCGTTTTTTAACGCTGCCGGCGGAGGCGACCCGGTGCTTTATCAGCATGTTTTCTGGTTCTTTGGTCACCCAGAGCTCTACATCATGATCTTGCCCGGCTTCGGTGTTGTCTCACAGGTTATTCCCGCCTTTGCCCGGAAGCCCCTTTTCGGCTACGCATCGATGGTTTATGCGACCGCCTCGATTGCGATCCTGTCTTTTATGGTATGGGCACATCACATGTTTGCAACAGGGATGCCTGTAACCGGGCAGCTCTTCTTCATGTACTCCACTATGCTGATTGCAATCCCAACGGGCGTGAAAGTGTTTAACTGGGTGGCGACCATGTGGCGCGGATCACTCTCCTTTGAGACGCCGATGCTGTTCGCCATTGGCTTCATCTTCGTTTTCACGGTGGGTGGCTTTACGGGCCTCATCTTGTCCCTTGCGCCATTAGATATTCAAATGCACGGAACGTATTACGTAGTTGCGCACTTTCATTATGTCCTGGTCGCCGGCTCGCTGTTTTCGCTGTTCGCAGGTTGGTATTTCTGGGCGCCCAAGTGGACGGGCAAGATGTATAACGAGACGCGCGGCAAAATCCATTTTTGGGTGTCGATGGTGGCGTTTAACGTCACGTTCTTTCCAATGCACTTTTTAGGACTTGCCGGCATGCCACGCCGTTATGTGCGTATTCCACGCCATCGCGAACAAGGATTCCACGGGAAAAAAATCACGAATTCCACGGCAAAGTTAATGCCGATTCCACGGCAAAGTTAATGCCGATTCCACGGCAAATAGAACAAGGTTTCCAC
>NZ_JBSIPA010000785.1:0-1555 GCF_053574605.1 Caballeronia sp. M23-90
TGTTCGGCGCGCTGTGGGAACGCGCCGAACAGTTCGCGAAGGAGCGCGCTGTCCCATGTATCGCGCGGACCGAGCAGATGTTCGAGTTGCGCGCGCAGGCGCTTGACTTCCTTCGGGTCGACATTGTGGGCACGGTCGCCGAATGCGCGGTCGATCTGCTCGATGGCTTTTTCATACGCTGGATGGAGGACTTCTCCCACCGTGGTGCCGGCTGAAGCTTCGCGGCGTAGCTGGAATTCGAGCTGCCAGCGCTTTGACGGGTCCGCCTCGTCGATGCAATGCACCTCCAGCGTCCCGACCTCCGTCAGCGACGCCGAAAGCTGCACCGGCGTCTCGCGCGGACCTTTGGCCGAGCGCGGCTGGACCACGGTGGCTATGGGCGGAAGGCGGACGAAGTCGCTTTGTGAAAGATCGACGAGCTCGCCAGGCTGATAGGCCCTGTCTCCCGTCGATGAAACCAGATGAAACCGCACCGGATGTCCAAGCAGCAGCGTGAATACACGATCCTGTAAAAATACTTCACGGCCTTCTTCCGTGCCGCGCGGCAAGAGGCAGATGCCTTGCTGGTTTTTGCGCTCGCCGCCGCTTTCATCTTCGAGCACGAGGAAATAACTGCGCGCCGCGCCGCCGCCGATGCGCGGTCCGATTCCACCCCGCGCAAGTCCATATGCCACGGCGCCGCGTGCGACGGCGACATCGGGGTTGTCGTTGTGCAGCGCATGCAGCGGTTTGCCGCGCCACGAGCCGAGGGTATCGGCAAGACGCTCGACGAGCGCATGCGCGCGGAACACGCCGCCGTTGAGCAGCAGCGTATCGGGGACGGGCAGCGTTTCAGTATCCGCTTCGGCTTCGGCTCCGGCTTCGGCTACGGGCGAACCCAGCGCATCGCGCGATTGCGCCGCGTGCTGATTCAGGAACGCCGCGATATGCCGCGTGATTCCGGCATCGCTTGCATAGGGCAGTCCGAATTCGACGATCGCGCTGCGCGAACGCCGCGGCCGCTCGCTCGATGCAACCAGCGGGAAAAATCCATCGACGATGATGTGCCCGGCTTCCCGCCGCGTCACTTCCACCGAACGCGCGCCGCCGATCATCCGCGAGCCCGCGCCAAGCAGCGTGATCGACAAGGTCTCGGGCGCATTCGCACCCAGAAGCTGCTCCTTGGCGGCGCGGCACCGCTCGACCAGTTGCGACAGACTCACCGCAGACAAACGGGCAGGCGCGGTCACCATCCGCGTTTCGACGAGATGCGCGAGCGCGAGATCCATGTTGTCGCCGCCGAGCATCAGATGATTGCCGACGCCGATCCGCGTCAGCTCCGGCTCGCCGTCCTTCAGCTCGACCTTGATCAGCGTGAGGTCGGTCGTGCCGCCGCCGACATCGCAAATGAGGACGAGACGGGTCTGCGCCAACTCGGTATCGAGCGTGGCGCGATGCTGGAACAGCCAGTCGTAGAACGCCGCTTGCGGTTCTTCGAGCAGGCGCAATCGGGGCAGGCCGGCTATTCGGGCCGCTTCCAGAGTGAGTGCGCGCGCGCCGTCGTCGAAGGAAGCGG
>NZ_JBSIPA010000786.1:0-1531 GCF_053574605.1 Caballeronia sp. M23-90
TCCGCTCGCGGTCCAGCGCTCGAGCCGCTGCTCGACCAGCACGTTGGCGCCTTCCCACACGATCACGGCGAATAGCGCAGCCACGGCAATCGTGATCAGCGCCGAAGCAAGCCTGTGTCCCACGCCGCCCGATGAAAACAGCGAGAAGACGTGCAGGCCCCAGACCTGCAGCAGCGTCAGGACGAGCCCTATGATGATCAATGTTTGCAGGACGCGCCGCAGCAGCGGGTAGTACCGGTATGCGTGCCGGTGCGCGATCGACTTCGTTGCGAGATCCTCTTCTTCGGCGGCCGTGTGGAACATGTGTCCAAGCGCGCCGAACACCACGATCGCGATAACGCGCGCGGCGACGAGCACGAGCAGCGACACCCCGAAAAGATGAAACAGCGTGCGGTAACCGTTGTGTACGTCGAGTGCCCAGACGAACCATAGCGCCATCACCAGGAACACGGCGGCGACGGCCCACATGTCGGCGATCCAGTTGCCGAACAACACAAACGGACGGCGTCCGCGCATGCTGTCGCGAATCCATTGCGCGACGGTCACGCGGCATTTCAGTATCACGATGGCAATCAGCACGTGGACCACCAGCGCAACCGCCTTGATGATCGAATCATGTGCGACGTTGGTCAGTCCCAGTGGCGCGGCGCCCTCGGCAAGCGCAATGCCCGCACCCGCGACCGAGACGATCGCGACCAGCCAGTGATGTGTAAAAGCGGCGGATTCATCGCTCATCTGAATGAGGCGCAGACCCGGAGCACGCGGCGCGAAGAAGAACCCGCTCGCGATCACGATGCCGCGGCAGATCAGATAGACATCGACGAGCGCCGCGACGGAGCGGCCCTGGGGCGTGCCCTCATCGATGAAGATGGACATCAGCACCGTCGCCGCAATCGTGAAGACGATCAGCGGCAGCAGCGCGAGCAGGCTGTGCAGGATCGCGCTCGGCAAACGTTGCAGCAAGGTCCAGTGACGCGCGGCGTGGCGCACGCCACGGGCGGTATCGGCCTTCTGCTCTGCAATCTGGATGGCAACCTCGTTGCCGGAGCGTTCCGCCACGGCTTCCGCATGCACGGCCGCGCGTTCGTCCTTCTTGAGCTCGGGCTGGGTGTCATCGACATCGACGATTCCCCTCGCCGCAATGCGCGCACGCTGCCCGCGCACGAGCCGGGCGCTCAGGTATTCGAGCAGCAATGCTGGCAACAGCGATACGAGGATGGCCCAGAGCACCTCGCCCACGAGCGCCCGGCCGCTTTCGGTCGCGGTGCGCTGACGCCACCACTGGATGACCGATCCATAGTCGAGGAGCGCCGTCACCGAGCGGCGCAAGCCAGTGCTGATCTCGACCATCCAGGAGCTGGCCTGGTGCGTGATCTGCGACGCAAGTCCGTTGCTCGTCAGCGACCGCGCCAATGCGTGGGCGGTTCAGTGCAATGCGATGTTTTCTTTGGTCACTGACCGGATACCTTGCTGAAGTCGGTGTCGAGCCGGGCAAGCGAACTTGAAATATGCGCGCGGTTATCCTTGATCC
>NZ_JBSIPA010000787.1:0-1524 GCF_053574605.1 Caballeronia sp. M23-90
TCTAAAGGGCGCCCCAGCGACAGAGGCAGCATTCCGCGCGGCGGCGCAGGCGGAGCTTGCTCCCGCTCGCGGTCTTCGCGATAACGCCTTCAAGATCGAACTGGCTCAGCGCGTGATCACCGACACGCTGGTCAAACTGACAGCCCTTCAGGAGATCCGCTAATGCCTATCCTCAAAGATGCCATGCAAGCGGTGATGAAAAAGGCCATCGCACTCGCCCCGGACAGCTTCATTCCCGGCGGCAAGCCAGATCCGCTGATCCGACACAAGCACGGCCTGATCGGTGCATCGATAAGCCGGATCGACGGGCCATTGAAGGTGTCCGGCCGCGCGACCTTCGCTGCCGAGTTTCCGCTTGAAGGAATGACCTACGCGGCGCTGAAGTACTCGTCTATCGCACGTGGGCGCATTGTCGATATCGATACCGCTGCCGCGGAAGCTTCACCGGGTGTGGTACTGGTGATGACCTACCGGAACGCGCCTCGCCTCCAGCCCATGCCAGCCTTCATGACCAAGCAAAAGGCCGCGGGCGGCGATGACGTGCCGATCATGCAGGATGACCAGGTTCACTGGAATGGCCAGCCGGTCGCGCTGGTGCTGGCCGAGACCCAGGAGCAGGCGGACCACGCGCAGTCCCTGATCCGCGTAACCTATGAAGCGGGAAGCGATGGCGTAACGTCTCTCGATGCAGCAAAGGCGAATGGTTCGGAGCCCGGCCTTTTCCAGGGCGAGCCGCTCAAGCTCGAGATCAAGGATGCCGAGGCCATGCTGGCCGCAGCACCGCACAAGATCGACGTGCGCTACACGACCCCTCGGCACAACCACAACCCTATAGAACTGCATGCAGCGACGCTCGTGTGGAAGGGCGATGAGTTGCGCATCCACGACACCGTGCAGGCAGTCGCGCACGAAGCGTGGACCATCGCGCAGGTGTTCGGGGTAGACGAGAAGAATGTGCACGTCACTTCGCCTTACGTTGGCGGCGGGTTTGGATCGAAGACGGTGTGGCAGCATCAGGTGCTGGCAGCGGCCGCCGCGAAGATGGCGCAGCGTCCCGTCAGGATCATGGTGTCGCGGGAGGGTGTGTTTCGCATCGTCGGTGGCCGCACGCTCACGGAACAGCGCGTGGCGCTCGGGGCACAGGACGACGGCACCCTGGACGCCCTGATCCACACCGGCACGGTCGCAATGACGCCGCACAACAATATGCCGGAGCCGTTCATCTTGCCGGCGAAGAGCGCTTACGCTTCGCGAAGCTTCCTGCTCGACGTAGAGACCGTCAAAATGAACATGACGGCGAACACCTTCATGCGGGCGCCCGGGGAGGCTGTCGGCACCTTCGGGCTGGAATCCGGCATCGATGAGCTCGCTCACGCCATGAACATGGACCCCATCGAATTGCGGATCAGGAATGAGCCGGAAAAGGATCCGACGACGGGGCTGCCGTTTTCTCAACGGGGGATCGTCGAGGCCTGGAAGACCGGCCGCGAGCGATTTGGCTGGGACGCGCGCCGGGAGCCGGGA
>NZ_JBSIPA010000788.1:0-1519 GCF_053574605.1 Caballeronia sp. M23-90
TTCATATGGCCTTTTTTTGCAAGCAGGACGAGCACCATCCTCGCTGCCGCGATCTCGATCGTCAACGTATCCAACCTGATTGGTAACGCGGCAGACGGGCTGTTTATCGACGATGGATCAAGCTCATATCCGCGGGCTGGTTACCGCATTTCATCTTTCCGTCACGGGGCTACCTCGCTCTTAACCACGGAGATCACGCAGTCGCGTGCTCACAAAAAAATCTCGAGGGTTCCCCACATCGCGCCCGGTGCCGCGTTACCGATCAGGTGGAAGATAGAGGTCTTGCGATAGCAGCTCCTTACTGAAATGACGTGGATAAAAAAATTACTGAAATGTTCAGGCTGGCTGCAGTCGCGTTCCGATGTCCCAGATGAATCCGCATAGTTCACGAGCAATTGCAGCACACGTCTTGTTCTGATGTAGGCCTCGTGCCCGAAGGCGGCGAAATCTTTGGCAGAGCCGAAGCTGCGCTTTCCATGCGATCTCGATGATGTGCCGAGGTTGCCCTTCCAGCCGAGGCTGGAGCGATTCACCGATTCTCGCCGGCAACCGGTAATTCCAGGCTGCCTCGATAAGTATCCTTCGCACGTGCGTGTTGCCAGTTTTGGTCAGCCTGCCTCTTTGCTTCGAGTTTCCGCTGGAATGTTCTGACGGCACAAGTCCCAAGTAGCCCATGAATTCACGTGGATGTGGGAAGCGGCGCAGGTCGCCTAGCTCAGCGACGATGGTAAGCGCAGAGATGAAGTCGATACTACGCAGGGTCATCAGACCTTTGACCATCGGCAACCACCGCCAGGTTTCGGCATGGGCGCGCAGCGACTGCGTGAGGCGCTCGACGAGTTCGGTGGCAAACCGCACCGCGATCCGGTACTCGGTAAAGACGATATGCTGGGCGGAATCCTCGAACTTGATCTTAGAGAGAAAGAGCTCATGCTTTGGACCCCAGCGCGTGCCGGTATAGGCATGACCATGGCGAAGCAGGAAGGATTTGAGCCTCTGACGCACTCTGCGCTGGTCGTTCACAGCATCCTCGCGGGCGCGAACCAGGTCTCGGATCGCTTCATCTTGCGGCTTGGGAACCGCCACTGGCACAAGTTCGCCCGCCCGATGCAGTCTCGCTAGTAGTAGCGCGTCGCGGCGGTCCGTCTTGATTCTGTCGGCCGGCCGGCGGGCGACGCGCGATGGAGCAACTACTTCACAGTGATACCCCTGCTCGCGCAGCGCACGCACTAGTCCATAGCCGCAGGGGCCTGCCTCATGGCAAATGCTGAGCTCCGATGGTGCGCCAAGTTTCGAAAGCGCTTTGGTTAGCGAAATGACGCTATAGCGGGTCGTGCCGACGAAGTGTGGATCGTCCCGTGAATAGGCCGCGGCCGATGCGATAGCAATCGAATCCTTGTGCACGTCGAGCCCGACATAAAACTTGATCTTGTCCATGACTGTCTCCGTGGTTCAGTGAAGGTCGTCCAATTATCGGATGAACGTCAACGCCGCGTTCTCTGGAGGCCATCATGTCTTA
>NZ_JBSIPA010000789.1:0-1515 GCF_053574605.1 Caballeronia sp. M23-90
TCACGCGTGCGTGGCGCCGCCGCCGCGCGTGGCTGCAGATCTATCTCCCGGGCGCGGGCTGGGTCGATTTCGACCCGACGAACAGCATTGTCGGCAATCGGCACCTGATACGCGTCGCGGTTGCTTGGGATCACCATCAGGCCCTGCCGCTGTGGGGAACCTGGAATGGCGAGCCCGGATCGTTTCGCAGCCTCGATGTCGAGGTCAGTGTGACCGAGAACCAGTGACGTTTTCTTTTATAGTTCACAGCAAAGGGCAGCTCCCATGAAACTCCGCGTTGGCTACGAACTGGTCTACGAGTGTCCGCAACCGACACCAATGCTGCTCATGCTGAATACACACTTTTCAGTCGCGCCGCAGGTGTTGCTGGCCGATGTGCTGACGGTCAATCCGCCGGTGCCCATCTCGCAGTATCGCGATGGCTTCGGCAACCTGTGCAGCCGGCTGGTGGCGCCGGCGGGACGGATATCGCTGT
Source organism: Caballeronia sp. M23-90 (assembly GCF_053574605.1). Taxonomy (NCBI): domain Bacteria; kingdom Pseudomonadati; phylum Pseudomonadota; class Betaproteobacteria; order Burkholderiales; family Burkholderiaceae; genus Caballeronia; species Caballeronia sp. M23-90. Next base: position 476 of record NZ_JBSIPA010000789.1, read on the forward strand.
CGACCTCTGCGTTGCTCGAAGTGTCCGGCGAATTCGAACAGCCCGGGCCGAACGGCGAACAGCATCCGGTGGAAGATTTGCCGAACGAATGCCTCGTGTTCCTGCTCGGCAGCCGTTATTGCGAAACCGATCTGCTGTCCGACTTCGCCTGGAAGCAGTTCGGCGCCACGCCGCCCGGACGCGCGCGCGTGCAGGCGATTTGCGACTTCGCCCACAATCACATCGTCTTCAACTACGCGCACGCGCGACCGACGAAAACCGCGTTCGAGGCCTATCAGGAGCGCCAGGGCGTCTGCCGCGACTTCGCACACCTGGCCGTGACGCTATGCCGGGCGATGAACATCCCGGCGCGATATTGCACGGGTTATATCAGCGACGTAGGCCTCCCGCCACCCTACGCAGCGATGGATTTTGCTGCGTGGTTCGAGGCGTTCATCGGCGGAAGCTGGCAGACGTTCGACGCACGCAACAACGCGCCACGTATTGGACGCGTGCTGATGGCGCGCGGCCGCGACGCCGCGGATGTGGCCATCAGCAACACCTTCGGACCTACCGCCTTGCTCAAGTTCGATGTCGTTTGCGAGCCGGAAGAAGCGCGGGTTTGATTCGGGATTCTAAGTATCCTGGTGCGCGGCGCGGGCCGGGCCGCGCCCGCACGTGCCCGCGCCTTGCGGCACATTCTCATCCGGGCGATAATTCGCCCGGAGATTTGCGCGCAACCTGGTTCTTGCGCCGGCTTGACAAACCAACCGTTCCCCCCTACACGTCCTCGTGCCAGAACAGCCGGAGCCATTGAATTTCAATGGCTTTTTTTCTGGGCGGGACTTTATCGGCTTCGCGCCGTTGCCAATTCATTGCCGTGAACTTCGACGACTACTGTCAGCAAAAAGCTGCGCCCGATGGCCTTCGTGACCGGGTGCGCCGGTTCGCCGCCGAAGAGGCTTGCCAGTTCCTTCTGCCACCACGCATGTTTGGTCCGTCCGATAGTGGGATCGCGCGTCTCCTTGGCCGTTTCCTCGAGTTCGCGGCGCAGGGCGTGG
>NZ_JBSIPA010000078.1:0-19244 GCF_053574605.1 Caballeronia sp. M23-90
CGAGCGGCCTGCCCGGCGCGTACACCGCGCGGATGCAGGCGTCTTCGAGTGCATCGACTGAGGCATCCGAGTGCGCCGGGCTTCGGGCGTTGTGCGAATTGTCGACCATGGTGGTGATGCCAGAGTCGATCGCGCCCAGTGCCGTAATGAGGTTGCCGACATACATGTCTTCCGGACGGTAGTGCGTCGCGAACGAGAAGTGCGTCGATCGCAGATAGTCCATCAGGGTCGGCGAGTTCGGGTCGATACGGCGCAACTGACCTTCCCACGCATGGCGATGCGAGTCGACAAAACCAGGCATGACAATCATGTCGGTGGCGTCGATGATTTCAGCCCCGTCGGCGTCGATCGAGGGTGCAATCGCGGCAATTCGGTCGCCTTCGATGAGGAGGTCACCGCGCGTGAGATCGCCCACTTCCTTGTCCATGCTGACGATCGAAACGCCCTTGATAAGGATCCGTTGCCGGGCGTCGACCGGTTCGAGCGGCCTAGTGATAGAGCGAAGGTGTTCCCAGGTGGCCGGTGGGTAATTAGCGAGTGACATTGTTCGGTTCCAGCGAATGATTGGGAAAGTTGCCCGTCGCAGGACGGGCGAGGAGATTCAGCTGAGGCCCCGGCGCCACGTTTCAGGCGTTGGTGTTCGCATGCCTCATTTGCAATGGACTCGAATGTAGTTGCGCGCATCGCCCATAACAATCACCTATAATTTTCATACTCTGTGAAGCTGGAGATACATAATGAGAGGAAGCGATTTTGCCGATGTCCGGGCCTTTGTATCGGTCGCCGAACAGGGTTCGTTTGCCCGCGCTGCCGGACAATTGGCGGTGTCACCTTCTGCACTGAGTCAGACCATTCGCGGTTTTGAGGAACGGCTCGGCGTGCGGCTCTTCAATCGCACGACGCGCAGCACCAGCCTGACAGAAGCCGGCGCCCGGCTGCTCGCGCGCATGCAGCCACTTCTCGCCGAATTTGATGCGGCACTCGAAGATGCGGCCGAGAACCAGGAGAAACCGTCGGGTACGCTGCGCGTATGCGCGCCGCAAATGGCGATCATTCACCTGCTGCAGCCCATGCTCGGTGTGTTTCAGCAGCGGTATCCCGACGTCGTGCTTGACCTGACTAGCGACGAGAGCCTTGGGGATATCGTTGCGCGCGGCTTTGACGCGGGTATCCGCCTTGGAGAGCACGTCGACCAGGACATGGTTGCGGTACGCGTGGGTCCCGACTTGCGCCAGATTGCGGTTGCTTCCCCTGAGTATCTGGAAAAGCATGGTGTGCCGCACACGCCTCACGATCTGCACGATCATCGGTGCATCAACTGGCGCCGCGCCGGGCAGACCAGTGTATACAACTGGGAATTTGCCAAGGACGGACAGTGGTTCGATGTGTCCGTCAAAGGCACTTTGATTGTCAACGACTGTGCGGTTGCGCTTCAGGCAGCAACGGACGGACTGGGCATCACGGTGTGGACGGAAGACTGGATGGGACCTCAATTGAGGTCAGGGCGTCTCGTACCCTTGCTGCAAGAGTGGTCTCCGTTTTTCCCGGGGTTCTACCTCTATCACCCGAGCCGCACTCGCATGCCCGCAGCACTGCGCGCATTCATCGACGTGGTCAAAGGCGTCTCGATGGGAACAGGCGCCACACGCTCGCAACTTCCCGAGATGCTCGCACCCGGACTGCCGTCCGACGGCCAACGAGTCGAAGCGGCCTGATTGCTTGATTCGAAAATCGTCGACTGATTCGATTACGGGACCGCCCGGCTCCATTCGCATTGGGAACCTGTAGACGAAGCGGACGCACTTTTCTGTTTGTTCAGGCGAACGGCAGTCAAGCCGGCAAACAGTCCGTCAGTGAATTCGTTACCCAGATGAAGTGCGTTGGTCTAAGCACCGATCATGCTCAGCAGCTGTTCCAGCAATTCGACTCATCTGCGGACGGAGTCGTGTCCATGGACGAGTGTGCATTTGGGGACGTCATGAAACCGAATGTGAGAGACGCAATTCCTGTCGGATCTCATTCGCCGCGCGGCGCTCGCCGAGGGCTAACGCGCAGCAGCGAAATTCAATCGTTCCAAAAATAGAACAATGCTCGTCGATATTGCCCGCTACCCGAGCCTCGCACACACGGGTAGCATGCGTCGGTTGATCAACGTTCTCGTCCAACGTGTGCTTGATCTGGATTTCGCCACGGACGCTGCAAGGAGCCATCGAATGCCCAGCCGTACGCTGAAAGCGATCCATCGCGCGCGTCGCGATGATATCGCCGACCTGACCACCCGCCGTCCTCTGCCGGGGCCGGCACTGCCGCATCTGAATCCCTTCCTCTTCCTGAATCACCACGGCCCGCAGAAGTACGCACCGCACAATGGCGGATTGCCGTTTGGGCCACATCCGCATCGCGGATTCGAGACGGTGACTTTCGTGCTCGACGGTAGCCTTGCGCATTCGGATACCGGTGGACACGAGAGTGTCATCGACGCCGGCGGCGTCCAGTGGATGACCGCTGGCAGTGGCCTTATCCATGCGGAACTCTCGCCGCGTTCGTTCAAGGAGCATGGTGGCCAGCTTGAAATCCTGCAGCTATGGCTGAACCTGCCGGCGCGCCTCAAGATGACGTTGCCTCGCTACGTCGGCTTGCAGGAGAACGATATCCCCGTGGTGAGCACGCCTGACGGTGCAGCGCAGGTCCAGTTGATTTCGGGTGAATGGCAAGGCGTGCAAGGACCTGGCGAATCGCTCACGAGCACCTTCATGTGCGTCATCCGCATGTCGGCTGGCGGCCGGGTCAGATTCGAGAATGTAGGGAGTCGCCAGATCTTTCTTTACGTGGTTCGCGGCAAGGTTGCGATCGGAGGGCAACAGGTTTCGGCGTTCAACCTGGCTGAACTGCACGACGACGGTGACACGCTCGAGATCACTGCCGCGGACGAATCTATCCTGCTTTTTGGTCATGCGGAAGCGATCGATGAACCCATCGCAGCTCGCGGTCCGTTCGTCATGAACACGCAGGAAGAACTGAATCAGGCTGTAGTCGATTTCCACGCGGGCAAGTTCAACGTACCCGCCGCATAGCTGATGACCGATTACTACTGACCCGCCACCCGGTTTCGGCCGGCCGCTTTCGCCGCATAAAGGGACTTGTCGGCGGCGGCGAGCAGGTCGTGCATCGACGCCAACGCGTGCGATAAAGACGCGCAACCAAGACTGACGGTCACCATCTGCTCGCCCACGGCGGTATCGATCCGGCTGGCTTCGATGTTGGCCCGGATGCCTTCCGCGATCAGCGCCGCAGCATCCGCCGGCGTACCGCGCAGCATCAGGCAAAATTCCTCGCCTCCGAGTCGCGCAATCACATCGATAGAGCGAAGCGAACGCCTCGCCTCCGCGACAATCCTTTCGAGGACCTTATCGCCTGCCTGGTGCCCTGCGGTGTCGTTGATTTTCTTGAAGTGATCCGCATCGATCATCACGAACGAAAGCGGTTTGCCCAAGCGCTTCGACCGCGCAACTTCCTTCTCTGCGACCTTGAAAAAATGGGCGCGATTCATCGCTCCGGTCAGATGATCGGTCGTCAAAAGACGCGTGAGTTCGTCGCTGCTTATTTTCCTTTCCGATACGTCGCGCAGGACAACCGAATAACCGGCGAATTCGCCGTCGTCCTCGCGAAGTACCGCAACGAGGATCTGAGCCGCGTAACGCCGGCCATCCTTGCCTTGGCACCAGCACTCCTGCACGTGCCAGCCTTCCTCGCGCGTGAGAGCAATGTGCTCCGGACTACGATAGGCGTCGACGTCGTCAGGCGCGTAAAAGCGATCTAGTGAATGGCCGACAACGTCGGTTTCGGCATAGCCCGTCATTTGCTCGATGGACGGGTTCCAGGAGTCCACGTGTCCGTTGGCGTCGAGGGTAAAAAACGCGAAGTCGTTTACGCTCGTAAAGATACCCGCAAGCCACGACTCATTCTGCCTTGCCCGGCGCTCCGCTTCGACCTGACGCGAGATATCGGTCAGCGTCGTCATCAAGGTGCTTTTGTTTATCTTCAGGATGTTGCAGGACAGGACGGTTGATCGCTCGCGATCAGGCGTCACCACGATCCGATGCCCCTCGCACACCGGGCCACGCTCCCCATTGAAGCTCGACACCAGATTACGAAGCTCCGGCGCCACGTGGCTCAGGCTTTCAAATATGTTGGTGACGCCAAGCAGCCCTGCGAGCGGCATCAGCAATTGGACCGATAAGGGGTTGAGCATGTCGACTTCACCAGTCAGCGAGCTGCGAATGATGCCGATTGGCGACAAGTACATGAACGACAGCAACGCTTCGTGTTCTTCTTCGAGCGAGCCGGCCGCTGCAGCCGGCGTCATGTTGCTGCCTTGCGCTCGACCAGCAGGAAGCGAGTCGAGCCGTGAGCGGATTGAAGCAGCCTCAGGCGGACAGGCGTGGGTCTCATGCGCAATGTGAGGACGTAGGGAACGATCACGTCGAGCTCAGGCTCGTCCTGAAACCGCTGGGCGATCATGAAGTTGTTCATACAAGGCGCGACTTCCTCGAAGACATGCTTGCCGATGACCCGCGCCGGGCTCAGGCCCGCGCTCGCGGCTTCCACGGCGTTGTATGAACTGACGACGTAATCCGCGCCAAACCCAATGAGGCCAAAGGAATACCCGTCTAGCTTTTGACTATCAGCGGTGCTCAAGTCTTCGAATAGAACGGTATCGAATTGCTTGTCTACCTTGTCGTTGTCGCTGATCATTTGTTGCGTTCTCCGTCCATGGCAATCAGAATCTTCAAGGCGTATTTACGGCAGCAACGGCCGTACCTTTAGCGGGGGAATGCCATGGACCAGTGCAATAATCCCTGTCTGCGGTCGCCAGAACGCATGCGCGGTGAATGCTTCACGGTGTCAGGCGCAAAACCAACGTACGAATATGAAAAACCGAGCGGACAGATCAATGCTGCGTGAGGAGACAGCGGGGTCCGGATTCCGGCCCGTCGCCGTGCATGTCGGCGCGCCAGGCATCGAGCAAATCGGTGATGCCTGGTATTTGGAGCCACTCGACCCGCTGCGTCCCTACCCCGAACGACTGACCGACTGCCTGGTGGCCGGCGCGCTGCGGCATCCTGAGCGATGGCTTGCTGCCAGTCGCAACATCACCGGATCGTGGACGGGCATTTCATATGCGTTGATGCTCGAGCGTGCTCGTTCGATCGGTCAAGGTCTGCTGGACCTGAAACTGCCCTCCGGCCGCCCCATTGTGATCCTGTCGGGCAACAGCCTCGAACATTTGCAACTCATGCTCGGTGCAATGTTCGCGGGCATCCCGGTTGCGCCGCTTTCACCCGCCTGGGCGCTGCCGCTTAATGGGTTCGTCAGATTGCAAAACGCGATCGGCTTCCTCGATCCTGCCATGGTGTTTGCGGACGATTACTCACTGTACGCCGAAGCGATCGAGGCGGCCGTGCATCCCGATGTACTTGTTGTCAGCCGCGAACAGCCCGGCCGGTCTTTGTCCTTCGACACGTTGTGCGAGGTGGATCCGACCATAATCGATACGGTTCACGGCAGTATCGGCCCGGACACCATTGCGAAGATCCTCTTTACCTCCGGCTCGACGAACTTGCCGAAGCCCGTGCCGACCACGCATCGCATGCTTTGCAGTAACCAGCAGATGCTGCTGCAGACCTTTCCTCAATTCGCAATCGAGCCGCCCGTGCTGGTGGACTGGCTGCCGTGGCACCATACCTATGGCGGAAGTCACAACGTGGGCATCGCGCTGTATAACGGCGGAACGCTGTATATCGACGAAGGAAAGCCGATAGCGGAGCGTTTCGGGCAGACGCTGCGCAACCTTCGCGACATCGCGCCAACTGCCTATTTCAATGTGCCCAAGGGATGGGAAGACCTGGTCGCGGCGCTCGAGGTGGATGCAGGTTTGGGCCATCACTTTTTCTCGCGGCTCAAGCTAATGTTCTTCGCGGGCGCTGGACTATCCAGGACAGTGCGCGATCGCATGGAAGAGGTGAGCAAGCGGTACTGCGGCGAACGTGTGCGCGTGGTATCGGGACTCGGGATGACCGAAACCTCGCCGGCATGCCTGTTTACCATTGGCGACGTACAGCAGGAGCGGTATATCGGCCTGCCTGCGCCGGGATGCAAGGTAAAGCTCGCACCTGTCCACGGAAAGCTGGAGCTTCGATATCGCGGCCCGCACGTCATGCATCAGTACATGACGGGCCCCGCGAATTCGCTGGCAGGCGCTTTCGATGAAGAAGGCTTCTTCTGCAGCGGCGACGCGGCCGTTTTTTACGACCCGGTTCGTCCCGAACTCGGACTGCTGTTCGACGGACGCATAGCCGACGATTTCAAGCTGAATACCGGGGTCTTCGTCAATGCAACAGCGCTACGCGAGCGGGCGGTGGCTCTCGGTGCGCCCTATGTCCGTGACGCGATACCCGCCGGCATGGGCCATAGCGAGGTGGGTCTGCTCGTTTTTCCGGACGTCGTCGCCTGCGCAACACTTGGGGAAACTTTCGAATCGGGCATTCATTCGTCGTCGCAGGTGCGCGCCTACTTCGCGGACCTGCTGCAAACGCTGAACAAAGGGTCCACCGGCAGCGCCAGCCGCATCGCTTGGCTTCACTTGCTGGAAACCGCTCCTTGCGCGGAAGCAGGAGAATTGACCGACAAAGGAACCATCAGCATGCGCGCGGTCTTGGCGCATCGTTCTGCTTTGGTGGAGACGCTCTTTACGGGAGCACTCGACGGCGTGCGCACGCTTAGGGCAGATCAGACGCACATGAAGTGAGCGCACGTGCTAATGCGTGAACGAATTTTCGCTGAGTTCCGGAATCGTTTTGAACGCAGGCTTGGCAAAGAGATATCCCTGCATCAGCGTGACGCCATGCGCTTCGAAAAAATCGCGCTCGCCATGGGACTCGATGCCCTCCGCGATAACCTTGACGCCCAGATCGCGGCAAATGGCCACTACCCCGCGAACAATATGTTGCCGCACAACGTCGACGTCGATGCCGCGAACCAGTTCCATATCCAGCTTGATGAGGTCGGGCTGGAAATCTGCCAGAAGCGTCAGTCCGGAGTATCCGGCGCCAAAGTCATCGATCGCCGTTTGAAAACCGAAGCGCTTGTAGGCTTTGAAGATGTCGACCAGATGAGGCCGGCTGACAATATTCTCGCCTTCCACGGTCTCGAAGATGATCCGGTCTATGGGAAAGCCGTACTTCTCCGCTGCCGCGAGCGTGCTTTGAATACACGCTTCGGGACGGTAGACCGCGTTGGGCATGAAATTTATCGATAAAAACGAGTCGAGGCTTAGCGCGGCAGCCTGGGCGATAGCCGTGGTTCGGCATAATTGATCGAATGCGTACCTATTGCCTTCGTCAATTTTGGAAAGCACGGAGTGCGCGCCCTCACCGTTGGGACCCCGCACGAGCGCCTCACATGCGTAGGTCGTTTCGGACGCGGTATCGACAATCGGTTGAAACGCAAAAGCCAACTCAATGCCTGCACTCGCGTCGGATCGGCATCCGGTACAACTGACCTTTTCACTGTGGATAGGAAACGAACCAGCACCTGGAGTCGGGGGCATGACATGAACCTTTTACTTCGAAATTTCTGAAATCCGAACGAGTGGAAGAAGCTCGAATCATCTCTAACGGCCGCATCGGTGCGAAACTTTAAGGGGTTCCAGCGAAATACGTGTATCGGTGACTAGCAGACTCATTCGATGGCATAGCGTTTGCAAGAGATGCCGATACCCAGAAATCGTGCTCACCGGCGAGAATCACCATGAATTTGCAATCCTTCAGGCTGTCACCCCGTATTACCACAATGATAAAGCTGGACCACACCCACGTCCTGGCGGCTTTTCACCGATACCGCACCGATGCGCCTCACTGGCGCAAAACAGCGATCGTCAACACCATCTGCGCAGCGCTCGAAATTCACGCGCAACTCGAAGAAGAAATCTTCTACCCCGCGCTTCGCGCTGCAAAACCGACCGCTATTGCAATCGATAAAAGCGTTCCCGAGCACAACGCGATGCGCGAACACATCGCCAAGTTGCGCACGATGGACCCAATGACGCCCGAGTACGACGACACGGTCATGGAGTTGATGCGGGAAGTGATTCATCACGTAGCCGACGAGGAAACCATCCTGCTTCCCATGGCAGAGGACATTCTTGCCTCCGAGCTTCGCCGTCTCGGCGCGCGAATGAACACGCGCCGGCTGCAACTGGTGGCAGGCCGCCCCGCCGAGATTGCGGTCAACAGCGCGGGCGCTTTCCCAATCCTCGCGCTCTCCCTGGCGAGCCTGACTCTGCTCGCGGTGCTGGCAGGTTCCCGTAATATCGCGCAAGCGCCAGGAGGCGTTCGATGAAAACGGCATTTGTTTTCGATCTCGATGGAACGCTGATTGACAGCGTTTATCAACACGTTATCGCATGGAGCGAAGCGTTGACCAGCGCAGGCTTTAATCTGCCAATCTCGCGGATTCATCGGAAGATTGGCATGAGCAGCGAATTGTTTGCAAAGCAAATATTCAAGGAGCTGGGAGGCGACGTCACGGCCGAAAGTATCGCACGCGTGAAAGAACGCCAAGCCGAGGTATTTGGCAAACAGGAGTCGCAAATCCAACCCTTGCCAGGCGCCCGCGCGCTTTTAGATGCGTTGAGCCAGGCAAACATTCCTTGGGCGATCGCCACTAGTGGCAGCCCCGATGCGACAGCATCCAACCTCAAGAAGCTAGGCATCGACCCCGAAAAAGCGACGGTTCTGACCGGCGACGAAGTCAGCCAGGGAAAGCCTGAGCCGGACGTCTTCTTGGCCGCGGCCGAGCGTTTGGGCGTGCCTATCGAGTGCGTCTATGTAGTCGGCGACAGCACATGGGACCTGCTTGGCGCGCGGCGTTGTCACGCACTGGGCCTTGGCTTGAAATCGGGCGGAGTGGGAGAGGAAGAATTGCAACGAGCAGGCGCGATCCGCGTATATGAAGACCCTGCCGATTTGCTGGACCATCTGGACGAGCTGGCGACGCATCCGGAATAACGTCACGCGATCAACCAGAGAGGTCCCGTTTGAATCGCTACACATTTCGCGGCAGATCATATTGGGCTTAGGGCGCTCTCAGGGCGGCCTCTTTTTTCCGTTTGCGAGCTTAACGAGTGCGCTGAACGGGAAAAACTTGCCGATCGCGAGTTGCGGACCTTCGTGGCACGCCGAATGCAAGGCGGCAGTTGCATTTATATAAAACGGCAATTTCTCGCCACGATGGCGGCAGTGGCCTCGCGACTGTCGGCGAGGATAAGGCCGACGTCGCGGTCTCCTGGCACTGATTTCGGCTTGGGACAAGCAGCAATTTAACAACGCAACCAGGTATCAAGCGGTTCGATATGCGGTTTGCAATTGACCATCGGAGAGGGAAATGGACAGAGATAAGGTCGAGGGTGTAAAGGAGCAGCTCAAAGGAGTTGCTGATTTCACGGTAGGCAAGCTCACTGGCAACGAAGATCTCGAACTCAAAGGACAAGTCGAGATCACGAACGGCTCGAATAAAAAAGATCTGGCGGACTTCAAAGACAACGTAAGCAAAGGCGCTGTCGATCCGGACAATCCGTCAAATGACTAAAGCAAAACGCGTTGCGACCTGCAGCGACTTTTTGCCATCAAGCCGGAATGCCCCCGTCAAGCTTGAAGCATGACGGGCATTTCATCACATCAACAACGCTGCACCTTTCAGTTCGATCGCCGGAGGAATCCCATGCGACAAGCTGGAATAAAACCCAAGTTATTGTTTTCCCGCAACGATGCCATCGTTACCGCACGTGAAGCCAGGAGCCATGACGACTTTGCAATCTATGCCACTTATCGATTGATGCATGGCCGCTTCGTGGGTTCGCTCAAGGTTGTCAGGAAGACCGATAGCCGGCTCCTTTTTCCTTTTGAAGGCGCCCCCGCGATTGGTCCCTTCGACGACAAGGAGCAAGCGCTTCGCGCAGCGACGGCGCTCGGCATGCAGATCGTTGAAGCTGACATCGCAAATCCGGAGACGTAAGTTCCGCTGCACCGCGATCTGACTGCCATCTGCCATGTCTCGCCCGATCACGAAACCTCTGCGCTTGTACGACGGCTGTTCGACGGCGTTGCCTCGTCGTACTTGCGCCAGATACGTCGCATGTGCCGTGCAGACCCGAAACCAGCACGCTCGGCCACCGCCTCCATGTCGAGCGAAGATTGGGCGATCAATTCGCGTGCGAGCGCTACACGCAGGCCGTGAATGTAGTCTACAGGGCTCATTCCGGCATATTCATGGAATAGACGCGCCAAGTGCCGCGTGCTACTGCAAGCAATGCTCGCCATCTGCGCTAAATTCCAGTCGCGCGCCGGGTCGACCGCAATTGCATCTTGTACCCGATGCAGCGCAGGATGCAGATGGTTGCGGCCGGTGATCCATGGCGACAACTGAGGATCGGTGCCGGTACGGCGCATGTAGACCACCATGTCACGCGCGACTGCGCACGCTGCGCGCGGGCCTGCGAGTTCAGCGAGCATTTGGAGCATCAGGTCGATCCCGGCCGTGATGCCGGCACTGGTGCTGATCAAACCGTCCGATACATAAAGCCGGTTCTCCAGTACTTTCGCAGTGGGTGCAATGGCTTGCAACGCGTCACACAACGCATGATGAGTGGTGCACTGCCGCCCATTCAGCAGTCCCGCACGCGCGGCAATCAAAGCCCCCGAACACACGCACATCACGCGGTTCTTGATGGGCGCGACGACGTGGGTCAGCCAGTCCGTGACCGCGTCGGACGCCGCGTCGAATTTTCGCCGCCTGATGGTATCGATGGACGAACTCACTCCGACGATCACAACGATCGCGTCTGCGGGAAGCGATTCGGGCAACGGCTTGATACCCTCAAGCGTCAAGCCGATCGAAGTCTGCACGCAAGCAACCGGGCCGACGTAGCTCAGTTGGAAGCGGCGGATGGGGCCACCCGCTTCCCCTGCATTGAGTTGCGATGCGAGCCTCAACACTTCCGCAGGACCCGCGAGATCGAGCATCAGCACGTTGGGCAGCAGCACGAACAACACCGGAATTGTGCGGTCCTCCGCGTGACCGGTACGAGTTCTCAGCTTCATTGGACCGCTTTCCTTTCGTTGCGACAACTTCTGCATCGGTCGTACCGGTTTCAGTGATTCACATCGTGTATGCAATGAGCGCTCGCGTCTTCGAAACTACGCGACCAAGGGTCGAGGCAACGCCTCGAGTGCTTCTCCAACAGTCGCAATACGAGCGAAGCGTCCCTCGAGCACGAGTTCAGTGCGCTCGCGGATGTCTTGTGGAGTGTACGTCCGCCCGCTACGAGGATGGGTCATTGCAAAGGTCAGCGTCGCTTCGCTAACGAAGTCGACTTTAAAGCCGCTGTCGGATGCGTGGCGCGAGGTTGTTTCGCAGCATTGCTCCGTTCTTATCCCGCTGACGATCAATCGGCCTATTCCTTGCGCGATCAGCCAGGACGCGAGCGCAGTGCCAGCCAGCGCGCTGTGGTGATGCTTGTGGAATGTCGCGGCGGGTGAGATCGACAGCTCCTCCAGCGTCCTGACATGGCCGGACGCAAGTGAAAACGCCCCCTGCTCCTCGACATGGAATATACGGACCACCGGTACGCCGTGCGCAACGCAGCCGTCAATCAACGCCTGCTGCCGGTCGATGTATGAAGACAGGTCCGTTTCGGACCAATAGAGAGTATGTCGGAATGATTCCTGTGCATCGATGACGATGAGTGCAGTGGTGGTCATGGGCTTTCGTTCTACCTCTTGGTTCGTTGCAGGATGACTCTCATGCTAAAACGAAGGAGGCGTTCACGCGAGGCCTGAAGCAGACGAGTACAGGACGTTTTCGGACACTCCCGATGCTGTCAGCCGAACTTCGGGTCTGTAAATGCGGAGCCTCTCGCGAGCGGTTCGAAGCGTGCCGTGGACGCTAGCGAATCTTCCGCCGGACGATACTCCGATCTGGACCTTCTAAAGGGGAACGTCCTGAATGAGAGCGGAACGCACCGCACGGATCCGGCGGTCGACAAAATAACCGCCGCCTTCCGTGTATCGAAGATAGACCCGGCTGCATTGCGTGCACTGCCATACGGTGCAGCGATTGTAGGGAAAGTATCGCGGTGCGATAGGTGCTTCTGATGACCAGTAATCGACGCCTTGGGGCAGGTATTCCTGATAGCTCGGCTCAGGGTCGCTGGCTACGCAAAGCGTGCCCACTTCCTGAAGCCGCTCCTCGTCGAGGGAAACTGGCTGCGAGTTCCAGCCGTCAAGCGGCGTTCGCGTGCAATTGCATGGCGCTGCGGCTTGCGATTCTGCGGCCAATGCGATCGTTAGAAAAGCTGGAGCGTCGAGATAGTCTGACATGTGCGTTTGGCGTGCGTGCATGAAGAAGGTCGCACGATGATACAAGAACGCCTGTGCGCATCATTTGTGGAACGCTTCAAAACAAAATCTTTACTGACAGGCGTCCGCTGCCGTTAACATCATCAGGCACTCCCGCAACTGCAAAGCCACAAAATCAAAAACCGCCGCCAAATGACCGACCAAGACAGTCCCGACAGCAATCAAGACAATCCAGGCAACCTGAAGGCCGCCTTCCTGTCGCACGGCGCGTCCCCCGTCACGCCCACCCGTGTTTTCGGCGACGACGACAGCGCCGTCTACCGGACCTTGCTCGAATCAACTAAAGCGATCCCGTGGAAAATCGACTGGGCCACCATGGAATTTGCCTATATCGGCCCGCAGATCGAAGCGCTGTTAGGCTGGCCGCCGTCGAGCTGGAAAAACGTCAGCGACTGGGCCGACCGCATGCATCCGGAAGATCGCGAATCGGTCGTGGACTTCTGCGTCGCGCAATCGAAGGCCGGCTCCGATCATGAAGCCGATTACCGGGCGCTCACACGCGACGGCGGTTACGTCTGGTTGCGCGACGTCGTGCACGTAGTGCGCAACGCGAGTGGCGAAGTCGATTCCCTCGTCGGCTTCATGTTCGATATCAGCGAACGCAAACGCAACGAAGAAAAGCTCGCGCAATTGCAAAAATATCTGGAAAGACTGTCATTCCACGACAGCCTCACCGACACGGGCAATCGCCGCATGTTCGACGGCGTCATGGAGCGCGAATGGGCTGCGGCGAAGGCTTCGGGCACGCCACTTTCGCTGATCATGGCCGATATCGATTTCTTCAAGTCATACAACGACTACTACGGGCATCTGCAAGGCGACGAATGCATCAAGCACGTCGCACGCGTACTGGGCGAAGCGGCCGGCCCGGACGCTTTCCTTGCGCGATTCGGCGGCGAGGAATTCATCCTGGTCCTAGCCAATATGCCCGCCGAAAACGCCGTGAGGATCGCCGAACGCTGCCGCGCGCTGATCTCGGACGAGGCGATTGCGCACGTGCGCTCACCCCATAACCAGCGTTTGACTGCGAGTTTTGGTGTGGGCACGATCGTCCCGACTGACCGAATGGATGCAACGGCGTTCATCAATCTTGTCGATGCCCAGTTGTACCAGGCGAAAGACAATGGCCGTAACCGGATTGCAGCGGTGGATCACGCGGGTATCGGCGGCGAAGCGTTCAAGTCGCACTCGCGATAACGCTCGATAACCCGCGACAACGCCAGTCTCTGCTTCACTCAGGCGTCGCGTTGCACGGAACCGGCACCGCCGACGCCGTCTCCTTGCGCGCGCCAATGCTCAACAGCGCCACGAGCCCCAGCAGCGAAAGCGAGCCGCCGAGCAAGAAGTCGGCGGGAATGCCGGCGCGATCGACCACCGTTCCGCCGACCAGCGACCCCGCCGCAATCGCGAGCTGAATGATGCTGACAAAGAGCGCCGAACCTGCTTCCGGTTGATCTGGCGTCGCGCGCTGGATCCAGACGCTGAAGCAAAGCGGAAGCGCGCCGAACGCGATACCCCATGCCAGCACGATCGCGCTTACGCCCAGTTGCCAATGCTGAAATACGGGCATCAGCAACAACGCGGCCGCCAGGATGAAGATCATGGTCGCCGTCGTCATCTTGAGGTTCTTGACCACGGTCGCCGATGCCGCAAAGTTCGACACGAATCCGATCACACCGAAGCCGAGCAATAACCAGGTGATCGTCGATATGTCGAGATGCGCATCGCCAAGCAAAAATGGTGTGACGTATGTAAAGGACGCAAAGTGGCCGGCGAAAACAAGGGCCACCATCAGCAGGCTCTTCCTCGAATGCGATTGCTTAAGCAATTTCGTGAGATCGCTGAAGCGCAGTGCTGTCGATGACGGCAGCGACGGCACCATCAGCAACTGCGCAACGAGCGCAACGGCAACAAGACCGCCGGTTGCCATGAACGACACCCGCCACGACGCAAGCCCCGCAATGAACGTCCCCAGCGGCACGCCAACGACGGTCGCGCAGGTGACGCCGGTGAGTATCGTTGCCATTGCCCTGGCTGCATCGCGGGGTTCGACGAGCCGCCTTGCAGCGGATGTCGCCAACGTCCAGAAACCGCCCAGCGCGGCGCCGAGCAACGCGCGCCCCAACAGCATCACGCCAAAGTTGGGAGCGAATGCGGATAACAGGTTCGATGCCAGCAACATCGCCGTCAGCAGTAGAAAAACATGCCGTCGATCCATGCGCCCGGCTCCGAGCATCAGCCCGGGCGCCGATATCGCTGCGATGATGCCGGGCGTCGTCACCATCAGGCCCGCGGTACCGGGCAAGACGCCCAGTTCGCGCGATACATAAGGCAGAAGTCCCACCGGCAGGAACTCGGTCGTGACAAATGCAAATGCGCCGAGCGTCACCGCCGCCACCGATAACCACTGGCGCAGCGAGGAAGGAGTGTCGCTTTCGGGCAGGACGTCGCCGATAGAGGATGTGTTTTCCGTCAACATGATTTGGCTTGGAAGAGCGTACAGAAGATGGGTTCGTCAAGCGGTATGCGCATCGCCAACGAAAGCTTGCTGCAACATAACATCGCATTAAACGGCGCGCTGAAACCATCCCCTGCTGGGCGTGTGGGTAAGACTTTGCCTGCTTGCGAATGGCCGCGAGACACCTGTTCAATGGTGTACTTCAGAGCAAAAGAAAACCGGAGTCGGCCAGTTCGTCTCCCGAGGATCGAGGACAAGGACGGCAAAAGCCTGGATGGCGGCACGAGTTTTGGCTCTACGTTCCGGCAAACACGACCGTGTGACGAGATTCGAGAATGACCGCGCAATGCGCGCATTGAAGGGACGTTGCAGTGCTCTTGCGTCTATACGACCCGGTAGCGCTCAATCACGCTCATCTGCCCTGATCGCACGATGCAAGGCGGGACGCCAGCCAAACCGGAACAGCGCTTCGGCCAGCACGAACAAAGGCCCGATCATCAGGCCGATGACATCGTCCACGAAAGCCGGCTTGCGATGCTCATACGCCATATGCCCCACGAACTGCAGCACCCATCCAGTCAGGAAGAGCCCTGCCCCCGTGACCAGCCAGACAACCGTGGACTGTGCGGCGAGCCATTGCCCGACGGCCAGGCACAGAACGGAAACGATCGCCATGATGACGCCAAGCTGGACATCGAGGACAAGATAGTAGAGCGTCGCCGCGAGGAACAAGGCGCACGCCGGCGAAAGCGCAAACGGCAGCTCGGCGGTCATCCACACGGGCCGGCTGAGAAGCACCGCGAGCGCAAGGACGATCATGGGAATGCCTACGAAATGCGTGGCGACGTTACGACGGTCGCGATGATAGGCCGCGTATTGAGTGAGTTGCTCCGTCAGCGTTTTCAAGGGCGTCTCCCGGTTGAACGGCATTTCATGGCCACGCGCGCTAAACGATCCGCTGCATATACAAAGGCAGGTCGGGTTCGGGCAGCACCGCTAGCACCTTGAGCCGCTGCAAGGTCCGCTTCTGCGCCGCATGCAGGTGCAGCAGGAGCGCCCGCGCGGCGGTATCGATATCTGCGTCTCGCAGCGCGAATAAAACCGCGCGATGCTCGATCAGCGTAGCAAGTTCCGGATGCAGATTGAACGCGTTGAAAAACGCATGATTCACCGTGAGCGGCATCAGCGCCCGGTCGATAGTGACCAGCAGCTTCTTGTTGGGTGCATGCTGCAAAAAGTCCACGTGCAAGGTGGTTTCGAGTTGCTGAAGGCCATCGGCATCGATCGAATCAGGATCGAGGATCGCCCGTTCAATTTCATCACACGCAGCATCGATCGTCTCGCGTGAAAGCTTCGCATAGCCGGCGCGCAACGCCGCGGGTTCGAGCAATACACGCAGCTCGTAATCCTGAGCCACCGCCCGCGCGGTCAGCGGCCCGGCAAGCCAGTGCGAGTAAGCGGATTTCTCCACGAGACCAAAATCGCGCAGCCGGCTCAGTGCTTCGCGTACGGCGCCACGGCTGACGCCGAACACCTCGGCAGCAAGGCTTTCATCGATCCGATAATGCCCGAATGCAACCGCAATCGAAACGGCCGCTTCCAGCGCGTGATAGATCCGCTCGCTGTTGGACGGCAGTTCGAGCGGCGCCTGTGCCTCCTCGAAACCGAGCGCGGCTTCCGAAAGCGGTGCCCGGACGGGGTCGGGGATGCGGCCATCGGGATGCGCAACGAGGTAACCGCGCCCTTCGAACGTATGCAGTGAACCTCCGGCGTGCAGCATCTCGAACGCCTTGCGCACAGGCACGCGGCTCGTGCCGAAAATACGCGCGACAGGTCCTTCGAGGAGCACGAGCCCGGGCGCGATACGGCCAAGCGCAATCGCGCTTTTCAACTGGTCGTGGATCAGCCGGTAGCGCAGCCGCGTGTCGGTGTCGCCCGATGTTTCCTGCGCAGGATCGGACACAGACCCAGACCCTGCCATCGAGTCTGGCGCGCGGATGTCGGATTTTTCAGTGCGGCCCGGCTGCTTGAGCGCGCCGCGTGCGCTTCTTGTCATCGTTGGATCATGGTTGCTGCCGGCGTTGTTCCATCAGGCGCGCATGAAATCGTTCCAGCGTCGCACCAGGTAATTATGCTCGTCCATCACGGAATCCCACACGGCGATACGGCCCATGCGCGCCATGTAGTTGCCACCGTCGCGCTGCTGGCCGGCGGTTTGTACCTTGCCTTCGGCCCGACTCCCGGGCGTGGCGACTCGGAACTGACAGAAGCTGTCGCGCAGGACAGCATTCCGCACCTTGCGCCCGATCGGCTTATCGACGCGCCTTTCAGCACCAAGACCGCGTCGCTCGACCTGGCAGGCACCGTCGATGCCGCCAGGCTCTCGATGGTGCGTGGCGAATTGCGCGACGCCCGCACGCGCCTTTCGATGCTGCCAGCCAGTGAAAGCAAACGCGGCGACGTCCGTCAGATCACGAACGAGTTGATCCAGCGCGAACTTGCGCGGGATGCGGCGATGGGTCTTGCACGCGCATGCGAAAAAGCCGGCGATACACCGTGCGTGCTTCGAGCCGCGGGCGATGCTTTGGCCAGCGACGTCTCTGATTCGGAAGCGCGCGACATGCTGCTGCGCGCGGTGTCACAAACCGGTACGCCTGCCGGCGAACCCGCGATCATCGCGCCTGCAGCGGGTGTCAGCGTGACTGCGAGCCGGCGCGCGGACACGGCGAGATTGATTGCACGCAGACGTGCTACCGAGCGGCTCACCTTCCGCCGCGAAACCCAGTCGTTCGCCAACATCAGCGACATCTACTCGAAGCCTTGACGAACATCGCGGAAGGCTTGGAGTCGCTTCAGGCGAGTTTGGTGACCGCGAACTTCTGAATTGCGTCGTCGGCCTTCCTCGTCGTGCCGCCGGTTCTGCTCAACCATGCGTCCGGTACGAGGGAGCGACGCCCAAACCAATGCTGTCTTTCGGCGCATGCTGTTGCGGCCAGGTCGCGCCAGTGTCGCGCGCGCCTGAAGGTCGTTCATGGTTTAAAGCACCGCAAACGGCGTGAACAATTGCGAGATATTCCCCTGCTTCTCAAGGGTCCAGAACATTTGCAGTGCCTCTTGAGCGCGCGCGTCGCCAATTCGCGATGCCACGTTTTTGCGGAACTTCAATTCAAAGTCGTGCCGCTGCATCGGTCGCGTGGCGAAGCCGGGAATATCATCGACGCGTCGCGTGAAAGTGCGTCCATCGTCGCAAGTCGCTGTCACGATCGTCGCGTAGTACTTCGGGTACAGCTTCGTCAGAACCGGATCTTCCACGACCTTGATCTTCTGCATGAACGCGCGGATAGCCGGATCGTGCAGCGCTTTGTCGCTAAAGCTCGCGTGGCTGATGTCGCCATCGAACATGGCTCTTGCAGTCACATACGGGAGACTGTGATCGGCGGTCTCGCTGGTGTCGGGCGTCCATTTTTGAGGGTCCATACCCGCTGAGAAGTAACCTTCATGGGAGGTCCGGATCTCGACATTCGTCACACGCGACAGATTCCCGACCTGCTTCGCCACGTCTATGCCTGCCGCAATGGCTGTCTGCGTGAGCGCCTGTGACGGGTAGAACTTGACCGAGCAATCGTTGATGCGAAAAGGGCGGCCCTTGCCGCCAAAAGTACTCGTGTCGATGGTGAACGGCCCGGACACCTGCTTGAAGAATCCGGCATCGCCCTCGAAGATGGGAGCGGGTCCAGTCAGGCCTTCCCGCGCCAGTGCGGCGGAGAATACGCCGTTGCGCGCGGCGTCGGCATCGGCGAGCCCCTTCCAGTTCGACATGGTCTGCACCCGCGTCTGGTTCAGCGCGAGATGGCCATTGATTGCAAGGCTGACTGCCTGCGCGAGCTGCGCTGCCGAAAGCTTCATCAGCTTGCCTGCCCCGAGCGCCGCGGCGGGCAGGCTGTAGATCGGATGGTCCCAGCCGCGCGAGCTAAGCGATGCCGCGTCCATCAAGCGGCAATCGGTTTCGTACGCTATGACGATCGCGAGGATCAGGTCGCGTCCATTTGCGTGTTCCGCCTCTGCCTGAGCGAGACAGGCCGACACGTTGTCGCTCGGATGGCCGATCTCCTTGCCCGCATAGACATCGTTCAGGTCGTAGTAGCGAATCGCGGCTCCGTTGGCGAAGGTCGCAAGATCCGGCGAGGTGCGACGCGACGTGCCGAGTACAGTCGACCCCGCAGCATCGCCAGCACCGGCGAGGGCGACCTCATTCTTGTAGCCGAGTTTGGTAGGCATCCTGAGTTTCATCGGATAGCCATATTTGGGCA
>NZ_JBSIPA010000790.1:0-1509 GCF_053574605.1 Caballeronia sp. M23-90
TGTTCAGGCGGGCAGCGTCGCCGTGGATTCGGCGAGCGCGGGCGCGTACTGGACGCACATCGGCCCCGGTGGCTGGTATGCGGACACCATCGTGACTGGAAGCGCGCTGACGATCAAACCGTCGTCCAACGACGGCCTTGCCGTGACCACGCATGGCCGGTCGATCGCGGGATCAGTGGAAGCAGGATTGCCGCTGGCTTTGCTGGCCGGACTGAGCATCGAGCCGCAGGCGCAGGTCATCTGGCAGCATGTGTCCATCAACGATATAAATGACGGCATCTCGACCGTCAGCTTCAGCAATCCGAGTTCGTTCGCCACCCGTCTGGGACTGCGCGTATCGGGGCGCTGGCAAGCGGGCAGGGTGGCGTTGCAGCCTTATGCGCGCGTCAATCTATGGCGTTATTTCGATGCATCGAGCAACGTGGTCTTCGGAGAAACCACAACGATCCCGGCGCAGTCATCGGCGACGCTGGCCGATTTTCAAACCGGCGTCGCGATCGACGTCAGCGCGCGGGGCAGCCTGTTTGCGAACGTCCATTACGCAATGAACGTGGGCGGCGCCACGCGCGCCACAATAGGCGGCGATGCTGGCGTACGCTGGCGTTGGTGAACGGCTCGGCGCACGGCCAATCTCGCAGACAAGTTACTGCAGATTGCCCCAGCGCGCGACGGACGGTTCCGCCGATGCCCATTTCCACGCGCCGCCATTGTCATTGCCCTTGCAAGCCTGGGCGACGAACCAGTCCTGATGTGCGTCGGCCTTGTTGCCATCGGCCACCGAGAACGCGAACTCGCGGCATGTCGCAAGCGCGCTGGTGAACTCCCGCAGTACGCGGACATTGCCGTGGCCATTTTCCACCGGCAGCGTGTGCTTGACGCTCCAGGTTTTTTCATCGCCTATGGGAAGGTCGCCCGCCGTCGTCGCAATGGCGATCTGCTGGTCGCTGTGCAGGCGCTTCATGAGGCGCGCGATGGCTTCGTCGGTCGCGGCCTGCACTACGATGCCCACGCCGAAACCGATTGCCGGGTTGCTCGTGACCACGCCCGTCGATACACCCGCGGCCGCGCCGGCTGCCGCGCCAATCGATCCACAGCCGCTCATGAATACGCAGCTCGCAGCAGCGCCGGCCGCGAGCATCAGGCTCAGACCGGGCCTCATTGCAGCGCGCCCCAACGCGGCGTGGCAGGTTCCGCCGACGCCCACTTCCACGTCTGCCCGTCGCGACAGATGGAGGCTACGTAGAAGCCGCTGTCGGCGGGCTTGTCCTTCACGGCGTCGGTGTCCACTGAGAACACGATTTCCTTGCAATCGAGCGTGCCAGTACTGATGGTACGGCTGACCGTCACGCGGCCTTTTTCATCCGGCTCGATGGGCACGGTATGCACCGCAGCCCATTGCGCTATGGCCCCGACTGCGAGCGGTCCGGCCGCGCCTGCGATACGGTCCTGCGTATAGGTGTGCATTACCCGCTGGCTGTATTGCACACCGGCTCTGGCGGCAGCGACGGA
>NZ_JBSIPA010000791.1:0-1506 GCF_053574605.1 Caballeronia sp. M23-90
GCGAATCGGGAACGTGCCGAGACAGCGGGTCTGATCGGCTTCTTCGTGAACACGCTGACGGTTGCAACGCGCATCGATGCCACGCAAAGTTTCGGGACACTCATCGATGCAACGGCGCAAAGTCTTGGCGACGCTCAATGCACTGCTCGCGCGCGCGTCCGGCGAACCGCATATCTACATCGGCGTGCCCGCCGCGAATCGGGAACGTGCCGAGACAGCGGGTCTGATCGGCTTCTTCGTGAACACGCTGACGGTTGCAACGCGCATCGATGCCACGCAAAGTTTCGGGACACTCATCGATGCAACGGCGCAAAGTCTTGTCGATGCACAGGCGCATCAGGACGTGCCCTTCGAGCAAGTGGTCGAGGCAACGGGCGTTGCGCGCAGTGCGAGCCACCACCCGCTGTTCCAGGTCATGGCCGCGTTCGGGGCGCGCCGTCCGCTTCCGTCGTTCGCCGATGTTCGCGTAACCGAGTTGCCCTCCGGCACGCCGTTCGCAAAATTCGACCTGACGCTCAACTTCGAGCTCCGCGACGACGGTGCCATCGACGCCTCTTTCCTGTACGCGCTCGATCTGTTCGAAGCCGATGCCATCGATCGTCTCGCGCAGCGTTTCATGGAGTTGCTGTCGAATGCGCTCGACACGCCGGATGTTGCGATTGGCGATCTGCAATGGCTGCCGCTTGCCGAACGCATCCAGCTCGATGCCTGGAACCACAATCCGCCCGAAGACGACGGGTTCAAGCCGGTGCATGAACGCATAGCCGACCACGCGTGCGCGAGACCCGAGGCGCGCGGCGTGGCAGACATGCAGCGTTCGCTCACGCGCGGCGAAGTGAACACGCGCGCAACGCAGCTTGCGCAGCGCCTCGTTGCTGCAGGCGTAAGCGCCGAAATGCGTGTAGGTGTGGCGCTCAGCCGCTCGGTGGACCTGCCTGTCGGTTTGATCGCCGCCCTGAAATCGGGCGGTGCGTTCGTGCCGCTCGACCCGAGTCATCCGCGCGAACGCCTCGCGCAAATTCTCGACGATGCGCAGATCGTCCACATCATCACCGAGCGTGCAAGTCTGTCCGCGCTGCCTGTCTCGGAGCGTGTCCGCGTCTGGCTGGTCGATGACGAAAGCCTCTTCCACGATGACAGCACTGCGCTGCCATCCGTTGCACCGACGCAAGCGGCCTACGTGATCTATACATCCGGATCGACGGGCAAGCCCAAGGGCGTGATCGTCGATCACGGCTCGTTCGCGTTGCATTGCGCGGCGATTGCGAAGCGTTACGGAGCGGGCGAAGACGACGTTTTCCTGCTGTTCCAGTCCGTCAACTTCGACGGCTCGCATGAAGGTTGGTTCTCGCAGTACATGTCGGGCGCGGCGGTCGCGGTCACCGCGGATACCCTGTGGCCGCCAGCGCTAACCTGCAAGATGATGATGCGCGAAGGCGTGACCATGACGTATGTGCCGCCGGGTTGCGCGACGCAACTCGCCGAGTGGGCGCTCGCGCATGGGGA
>NZ_JBSIPA010000792.1:0-1501 GCF_053574605.1 Caballeronia sp. M23-90
TGCCGGGAGGGCGAGCAGATCGCCGCGCTCGTGCCCGGCGCGGTGGTGTTGCCCAAACTGAGCGTGACTGAATGCGCGCATTGCATCGATGAATCGGCGATCGTGGTCGGCATGGATACCGGCCTGGTTCATTTGGCCCACGCGCTTGGGCGGCCCACGGTCATGATCTTTACCGCAACCTCGCGCGAGCATTTTGGCTTCAGCGCGCCGGGACGCTCCGTATCGGTCGGCGATCACTTTGCACCGCCCGATGTCCCTGCAGTACTCAGCGCAATCGAAAGCGTGATGCCGGGCGCAGAAAGGTCGTCCGCAAGCCCGGCAAGCTTGATCGCTGCCGGTCAGGCAAGCTCGTAGCACCGCGGCACTTGACGCAGTCGCGGACTCATTAGACGATTGCCGCTTCCAAGCGGCCAGATCGACCCAAGCGATCCAAGCGACCATGTCCGAAGAAGAATCCGTTACGTTGACTCAAGCGTCTCCCGTCCGTCTCTCGCTGGCGGACGTTCCGATTGGCGAGCCGCTTGCATGGCCGATCGTCGCCGCCGACGGAGCGTTGCTCTTCAATGCCGGCGCTGTCGTCGCCGGCGTCCCTGAGCGCGCCTTCCTGTTTGCGCACTTCGAACCGCACAGGCTGGATGATTCGATCGAACCGGTCGCTCCGGAACCGCCGCCGGCGGATTCGTCGTCCGCATCGGCCGAATTACTCACGCTCGATACCATCGGGTTGACCATCGGCGCGCGTCTCGGTCTGCGCGGACCGGCCGGCTCTGCGACGTATTCCGCCCGTGTGATCGGGTTTTCGACGCCGGGACCGCATCGCACGCGGGCGGTGTTCATCACACAGCCGGTGATGGCGGGGCATGGGCCGCTGGCTTTGTCGCAAGGCGAGCGCGTCGAAATCGTCGCGCTCGGCACGCGCGCGGTGTTCCAGTTCGCGTGCACCGTCAATGCCGTCTGCCGCGAGCCGTTCAGCTACCTGGTGTTGTCGGAACCCGGCGCGATCCGCCGTTTGCGGGCGCGCAAGTTCGTGCGGATGTCCACGCGTTTGCCGGCCCGTTTTTCGGTGATCGACCCGGCGCAAAGCCATGAACCCGCATCCCAGCTCGGCCTGATCCGCGATATCAGCCCCTTCGGCATGTCGCTCGCAGTGACCGAGGCGCACGCGAAGCTGGGCGACCGTCTGCGCTTATCGTTCCGTTTCAATACGGACGATACGGATGTCGATATCGATTGCCACGCGATCGTGCGGCACCTTCATGATGCCGATGCCCACGGCAGGAACGCCGGGTACGGGCTCGAGTTCGAGACGCTCGAGCCGTCGCAGCGCATTGCGCTGAAGTCGTTCATGGCGGAGCAGGTCTACTAGTCCGCCACGTCAGTCCGTTGCGTAAACTACGTCAGGTTCGCGCCGCTTGCGCCCGGAGGAAAACCATCGGGGAAAAGCCGCTCGACCGCGGCCTGGAAGTGCTCGATCGGCGCCGCGCCACGCAGTGCGATGGGA
>NZ_JBSIPA010000793.1:0-1500 GCF_053574605.1 Caballeronia sp. M23-90
TGCGCATGTTGCGATTGGCGTGGTCGGTCCCGGCAGCGTGGCAGCTTTGGCGCGCCAGGGTATCGCACCACCGGCTTATACGGTGATCAGTCCCGGCGCCGATGCCACGATCACCGAGACGCCCACCGATCCCCGCTACGATTCCGAAGCACTGCACGCAGCAATCGTGGCGCATTTCGGCGCGGATGGCCTCAGGGACAAACGTGTGTTGATCGTGCGTGGCGATGGCGGCCGTGAATGGCTTGCCGACACGCTCGCCGAGGCCGGCGCGAAGGTGGAGAAGGTCGCGGCCTACACGCGCATCGTGCCGGAGCCGTCCATGCGCGACTGGGAGCGCATCCACGAACTGCTGGCGGGCGAACCGCACGCGTGGCTCCTCACCAGTTCGGAGGGCGTGCGCAACCTCGAAGAGCTGGCCCGCGAATATCTGACCGTCGATGAAACCCTGACGCTCAAGCACGTACCGCTCGTCACGCCGCATCCGCGTATTGCCGAAGCCGCGCGGCAGGCGGGTTTTGATAGGATTACGGTGTCCGGCGCCGGCGACGAACGCATTGTTCAGGCGTTCAGCACGCTCTTCGGCACTGCTTCACTATCGGACGGGAAAGCGGACGCGCAGGTTGCAGAGGCACAAGAATATGGATACACGGTCCCGGCGGCAACGCCGCCCGGCCAGTCCAGTCAAAAAACCAACCAGGAGTCCGCGCCGACGGATTCCAGGCCGGCGTCCGCGCCGGCTCACCAACCGGCTCAATCACGCATGACTGATTCGATCGATTCAAGCAAGACCGCTTCCAAGTCCGACGCAAAACCCGATGCCAGGTCCACGGCGTCGGCTCCGCCTTCGAATCCGCCCAATACGCCGTTCACGCCGTACGAATCGCAGCCGAAAGAGCGGCGTGGCGGCGCGGGCACGGCGCTGCTGTGGCTGGTGCTCGTGATCATCGTGATCGTGGCGGGCGTGGGCGGCTTCATGCTCAACCGCAAATTCGATCAACGCGACGCGCAACTCGCGCAACGTTTGCAGGCAAGCGACGCGCAAACCGCGGCGTTGCGCGCGCAAGCCGACCAGGCGGCGAGTTCGGTCACGGCCATCAACACGCAGATCATCCAGTTCCAGGGCAAGCTCACGGACGCACAGGCGCAAAGCCAGGCACTGCAACAGCAGTATCAGGATCTGGCGAGCAATCGCGACGACTGGACGCTGGCCGAAGTCGAGCAGATCCTGTCGAGCGCAAGCCAGCAACTGCAGCTCACAGGCAACGTCCAGCTCGCGCTCTTCGCGCTGCAAAGCGCCGACACGCGTCTCGCCGCCACGACCGGCCCGCAGATCGTGACCATCCGCAAGGCCATCGCGCAGGACATGGACAAGCTGCACGCCACGCCATCGACGGATTTGACGGGCCTGGCCATCAAGCTCGACACCGCCATCGACCAGATCGATCGTCTGCCGCTCGCCGGCGAAGCGCCGATCGTGCCGTCGACCGCACATGCCGATGA
>NZ_JBSIPA010000794.1:0-1497 GCF_053574605.1 Caballeronia sp. M23-90
GCGCGATGGCGTGCTGTTCGAGGAGCCGGTCGTACCTGTCTAGTTGCGGGAATCACGGAGCGATCATGTGGATCGATACGCACTGCCATCTCGATGCTTCCGAATTCGATGCCGACCGCGAAGACGTCGCGGCATCGGCGCTGAAAGCGGGCGTCGGGCGAATCGTGATCCCGGGCGTCGAGCGCCAGAACTTCAGTACGGTGCGCGAGCTTGCGCATCGGATCGAGGGCGGCGCTTATGCACTCGGCATTCATCCGCTTTTTACTCCTCGTGCACAGGACGACGATTTGCGCGTGTTGCGCGAGCATATCGCGGCGAGCATGGATGATCCTCGGTTTGTGGGTATTGGCGAGATCGGACTGGATTATTTCGTGCCTGGCCTCGATGACGCTCGCCAGACCTTCTTCTATTACGAGCAGCTCAAGATTGCACGTGACTTCGATCTGCCGGTCATTTGTCATGTGCGTAAATCGCAGGACAAAGTGCTCAAAGGCTTGCGTGTGCACGGCGTGAATGTGGGTATCGCGCACGCGTTCAACGGCAGTTTTCAACAGGCCGAAGCGTTCATTGCGCATGGCATGCGGCTTGGTTTCGGCGGCAATCTCACGTTTGAGCGCGCACGGCAGATCCGGCGCCTTGCGGCTGACCTGCCGCTCGATGCAATCGTGCTCGAAACCGATGCGCCGGATATTGCGCCCTCCTGGTTATACAAACATCGGAATGCGCCGGATCAGGTGGCGGGCATCGCGCGGGTGCTGGCTGAATTGCGCGGTATCAGCGAAGAGACGCTTTCCATAGGCACAACGGCTAACGCGCACTTGGCACTGCCGCGGCTTGCACTTCTCTCCGCATAATCAGTTCTTCTGACTTGTTCGATTGCACGCGTCGTAGAGAAACGCTTTCTCGCCGATGCGTTTGCGCTCGCGTCAAGGTTTTGAGGAGCGGGCGTGCGGGGAATGTTGATCGGGTTTGCTCTCGGGATCGTGTGGCTGCAGCGGCAGGCTGCGCTGCCCGGCGTGTGGGTTATTTGCGCCGCTGCATGCGCGGTTGCGTGCGCTTGTACGCTCTCAGTTTATTTGCCGCGTTGGCGTTACGCGTGCTTGATCTGCGCCGCGTTTATTGTCGGTTTTAGCTACGCCGCATCGCGCGCCGAAGGTCGTTTGCAATACGGGTTGCCCGCGGCATTCGAGAACCGCAATATCGAGCTGACCGGCTTTGTACGCGGTCTGCCAATGCAAGGCGAGGACGGCACGCGTTTCCTGTTCGAAGTGGAATCGAACGAAGCACGGATACCTGAGTTTCCGCGCATCGTGCAGTTGTCGTGGATGGCGGTCGATGCATCGAAACGCAGGCCTGCCGCCTCGCCGCCTCCGCGGCATTCGAGAACCGCAATATCGAGCTGACCGGCTTTGTACGCGGTCTGCCAATGCAAGGCGAGGACGGCACGCGTTTCCTGTTCGAAGTGGAATCGAACGAAGCACGGATACCTGAGTTTCC
>NZ_JBSIPA010000795.1:0-1482 GCF_053574605.1 Caballeronia sp. M23-90
TCGCTGGCGGGCCGATCTTAGCCGGGCGCCGTGCTGGCGACCTGCTCCGGAAAAGAAGCGGGACGCGTGTTCTCTCGATGCCTTTCTCGGTGTCTATCCGGCGCTCGCCAGCCAGCTCATCACTTACTGCCGGCAGCGCGAGGTGCGAAGCAATTTGCAGTTGCTGCCAGGCTGGCCACTGGACGGACGCGCGCCGCGCCTGAATGTCGCGGACGAAAAGCTTGCGCTCGACGCAGCCGTGGCCGAGTTGATCGGCTTCGGCACGGGACTTACGCCCGATGGCGATGATTATCTTTTAGGTTATCTCGCCGCATTACGGCCTTGGCAATATATTGAAAATATCGCCGCGCATTTGAAACTGTTGAAGTTGGCGATCAAAAGCATGTTGCATCGGACTACGAGCATTAGCCGGCATTATTTGACGCTAGGGCTCAAGGGGCATTATTCGGAACCCATCGACCATTTGATCAGTATTTTGATTCGCGGATCACCGGTATCGGATATCGCAACTGCCGCAAACAAGGTCATGGAGTTCGGCGCGTCTTCTGGCGTGGATTGTCTCGGAGGTTTCTTGCATGGAATCAGGTCACTTCAAACGGTAGCGCAAGAAGAAACCCGCTGATCGGACCAGGATCCAGCGAATCACTGTTCATCAGTTCGATGGCATTCGGCGTATGCAACGCCGGATTCGCCAGGCCCGCATTCGGGCGCTTTAAAGCATCGGGTGCAACGATCACCGGAATCGGAATTGGAAATGAGCATAAGAACGAAGGTCTTCAGGAACATGTATCAGGACTCCGTCTCCCTGATGCAGATCTCGGCCCGCATCAGCGCGTTGCCGGATATCGAGCAGGCGTCGGTCGCGATGGGAACCGAGACGAACCTCGCGCAGTTGCGCGACGCGAATCTCGACGACGGTGTCAAGGCGGGTCCGAATGATCTGGTCATCGCCGTGCGTGGCGGCGATACAGCCTGTGACGCTGCCCTCACGCTAGCCGAGGAAGCGCTCTCCGCGAAGCCGCAAGAATCGGGCGGCGACGGCATCCGGCCGCCGCCGCTCGTGAGCCTGGAAATGGCGGCGGAGCAGGAGAAAGCATCGAACCTTGCGCTGATTTCGGTGCCCGGCGACTACGCCGCGGCGGAGGCGACCAAGGCGCTGCATCTGGGTATGTCGGTGATGCTTTTCAGCGACAACGTCAGCCTTGAGCACGAACGTGAAATCAAGACCCTCGCCCGCGATAAAAACCTGCTGGTCATGGGACCGGATTGCGGCACGGCGATCATCAACGGCATGCCGCTTGGTTTTGCAAACGTGGTCCGGCGCGGGGCGATCGGCGTGGTTGCGGCATCAGGGAATGTCGGTGATGCTTTTCAGCGACAACGTCAGCCTTGAGCACGAACGTGAAATCAAGACCCTCGCCCGCGATAAAAACCTGCTGGTCATGGGACCGGATTGCGGCACGGCGATCATCAACGGCATGC
>NZ_JBSIPA010000796.1:0-1470 GCF_053574605.1 Caballeronia sp. M23-90
TACCAGCGCCTCGCGCAAACGCTCGGCTTGCGGATACGGCTGCTGACTTAGACCAAGACGGCCGCGTGCGTCGGACACACAGGCTTGCAGCGCTTCGGCAAACCGCGCGGGCTTGCGCAGCGCATCGCATCGTTCGAACAAGCGAACCAAGGCGGCCGCCCCGAACTCCATCACCCGATGAATATTCCCGTGCTCACGCGCGACCAGCAGCGCGAGGTCGCGGCAATCGTTCGGCACGCGCAGACGCTCGCATAGCGGCTTCAGCAAATCGACGCTGCGCCCTTCATGCCCGACATGGCGCGGCAAGATGTCTTCCGGCGTGGTCGCCTTGCCGAGATCGTGCGTGAGCGCGGCGAAGCGGACGGGCAACGTGAAACCGTGCGACGCCGCGTAATCCACGACCATCATCACGTGAATGCCGGTATCGACTTCCGGGTGATAGTCGGCACGTTGCGCGACGCCCCATAACGAATCCACCTCGGGCAAGATCCGCACGAGCGCGCCGCATGCGCGCAGCGTCTCGAACATGCGCGACGGCTTTTTTTCCATCAACCCGCGCGATACTTCCTGCCACACACGTTCGGGCACGAGCGCATCGACTTCGCCATCGGCGACCATGCGTTTCATCAGGGCAAGGGTTTCGTCGGCGATGGTGAAATCAGCAAAGCGCGCCGCGAACCGTGCAATCCGGAGAATGCGCACTGGATCTTCTATGAACGCCTCGCCCACATGGCGGAACACGCGCGCTTCAACGTCAGCCCGGCCATTGAACGGATCGATCACCGGTCCGGTCAGTTCGCCATCCGGCCGGACTTCGCGCGCCATTGCGTTGACGGTCAGGTCGCGCCGGGCGAGATCTTCTTCGAGCGTGACATCGGGCGCGTAGAAAAACTGAAACCCGTGATATCCCGCCGATGTCTTGCGTTCCGTCCGCGCCAACGCATATTCCTCGTGCGTCTGCGGATGCAGGAACACCGGAAAATCCTTGCCGACCGGCTTGAAACCCTGCGCTGTCATTTGGTCGGGCGTGGCACCGACCACGACGTAATCGCGGTCTTGCACCGGCAAACCCAGCATTTCATCGCGGATTGCGCCGCCCACGGCATAGATGTTCATTGCTCTTTCCGCGCGCCTGCAATCCATTCGGCGACTTCCGGCATGGTGGTGATGTGCTTGCAGTAGTCGCGCGCATGGTCGCTGATCTTCGGCGCGTACGAGTTGAAGCGCATGACGACGGGCGCGAACATCGCATCTGCGATGCCGAATTCCTTGCCGAACAGGAACGGTCCGCCGTGCGCGCTCAGACAATTGCTCCAGATCTTGTCGATGCGCTTCACGTTCGACAACGCCCCCGCCGTCAACGGCTGGCCGAACGCCTGACGCTGGATGTTCATCGACATTTGTTCGCGCAGATCGCCGAAACCCGCGTGCATTTCCGCGCTGATGCTGCGGGCGTGCGCGCGAGCGGCG
>NZ_JBSIPA010000797.1:0-1467 GCF_053574605.1 Caballeronia sp. M23-90
TCATTGAAGTCGTACTTGGGCAGGGC
Source organism: Caballeronia sp. M23-90 (assembly GCF_053574605.1). Lineage (NCBI taxonomy): Bacteria > Pseudomonadati > Pseudomonadota > Betaproteobacteria > Burkholderiales > Burkholderiaceae > Caballeronia > Caballeronia sp. M23-90. The sequence continues at coordinate 27 of NZ_JBSIPA010000797.1, forward strand.
GTTTGTCATCATCTGGGGCTTGCCTGCACTATCATCCGTCGGCTTCGCCGGGTGAAATGTGCGCCACAACATGAAGCCAATGAGAACCACGCCGATCAGGGTGCCTTGGCGGGATCGATTTATCTGGCGCACTTCCCATTGCGGCAACGCGCGGGAACCGCAATGTTCGGAGGCGTAATTGCGTTTGGCATTGCAACGATCGTGTTCGGTTTATCGCGCAACATCATCGTTTCGATGCTCGCGCTCGGCGCACTGGGTGCGTCTGATGTGATCAGCGTGGTCGTGCGCAATTCGCTCGTCCAGTTGCAAACGCCCGACGATATGCGTGGCCGCGTCAACGCCATCAATTCGTTGTTTATCGGGACATCGAATCAGCTTGGCGAGTTTGAATCGGGCATGACTGCGGGCTTGTTCGGCGCGGTGCCCGCGGTGTTGATCGGCGGAGCCGGGACGATCGTTGTGGCCCTGCTCTGGATGCGCCTGTTTCCTGCTTTGCGGGCGACGAAATCGCTGGAAGGATGACGCGCTTCCGAAGGCTTAAACAGCCGGCGAAGTTGCGCTACAATACGCGCCTTGGTGCGACACGTCGCATCGATTCGACGGTGAAAACTGTCCATAGGCTGACCCCTTGGGTTGGCACTTTTGTAGCAAGCGAAGCCCGGTGGGTGTATTGGGTTTCGCCATAGGCGATTCTCGGTATGTCGTTTATCACCGCGAATCGCATTGCATTGTCCTGATTACCGTCAGGTCCCGCCCTATCAGCGGCTTCATCTCCGCCGACAGGGCGGAATGTCGTTTGCAATTCCCCGCGTTATCAACGCTGGGTCTGCTGCGTTTCGAGCGAAAGCTCGGTGTGTCATTGTTCGCCCAGCTTCTGCGGTTTAGAAGCGGACAGTGAACCTGCTATACGACTAGCAGTAGCCTAGGAAGACATGCGTCACTGGTAACGGTGGGGTGTGAAGCTCTTCCGACAATGTAGCCCCCGGAGGTTCGGGCAGATGCACGTCGTGAGATGTTCATCTGGAGACTCCTAGCAGCGAAGGGGTTGAGGAGCTAGGCTGGCTGATACGGTTAACTTATGTGAACTGCTGTTAAACACCGTGAGTATTGAGGTGCCCAAGCTGCTGCTAGGCATTAACCAAAAGGTGTGCGGTTGGTCATTCCGCTCAAGGCTCGGAATGCGTCGTTATATATGACCGCCGGTGAAGAGGCAGAACCTACGTCAGTCGTGTGACATGCCGGGAACGTGGTAAGCCCGTATGGTTGCCAGTGCGGTTTGACTGGCAGGCGGACCGCAAGGAACGCTGTTGATTATGCGGGTATGGGAGGACGGAAAAAGCGAACGTCGGGCTGTAATGGTCCGGATAGGAGTTGAGACATTACTCCACGCGAAAGCGGGCAGACTTCCGTCTGGTCTACCGTCGCAAGACGGCTGACTACC
>NZ_JBSIPA010000798.1:0-1466 GCF_053574605.1 Caballeronia sp. M23-90
TGTCGCTGGAACGCTGATTCAGTTCACCAGCGGCGCGATGCCGACGGTATGGCCACGTTCGCAAGCACAGGGGCAATTGCTTCTTCGATGCCGGTATCGCCCCTTTGCCGCGTGTGCTCGGATTCTTGCGCAAGCCCTTCTCGATCGCGCGGTTGTCGGCGGCGGTCGCCGCGGCGTTGTCGCTGGAACGCTGATTCAGTTCACCAGCGGCGCGATGCCGACGGTATGGCCACGTTCGCAAGCACAGGGGCAATTGCTTCTTCGATGCCGGTATCGCCCCTTTGCCGCGTGTGCTCGGATTCTTCGGCAAGCCGGTTCACTTCCCATTCGCGCTGCCATTGCTCGACTTCCTGACGCCGTTCGATGGCGAGCCGGGCCTCCTCTTCCTCGTCGATCCACACAGAGAACGTGGAGAATGCGCGTTCCATCGCTTCGTAATGGGCCGCCGGGCCGAAGACCGTGAACAGCAAACGCTCGCCGTGTCCGGGATGGGTCCAGTAGATCGCGAGTTCCTGATCGGCAACGGCGTCCGCTTTCGTGTATCGCGCGGCATGTCCGCTCGATATTGTTTCTGCCGCCGCTGCCGGCGCGAAATCGTTCCAGCGCATCATCTCTTCTTTCGATGCTACGAACTTCGGCGTTTGCGGTTTTTCATCGCGCGCGACGCGTTCCTTCGCCACGACCTTGACCGGCCAGTCGAAGCTGCCCGAACGCAGGCGCTGGAACTCGCCTGGAGCATCGCTGGAAATGAATTCCTTCGATACCCGGTTCACGTTCAGTGTGCGCGAAGCCAGCCGCAACATCAGATCGACGCCGCCGCCGAGCACGCGGATACGGCGTTCGTCCTCGCGGATTTCGGCGACGCACGGCGACGACACCGTCGACTCGCGCCGGTCGTCCATATAGCCATGCACCCAGAGAACCGCCAGCACGAGCAACGATACCGCGACCGCAACGTCGGTCTGCGGCGCGAGCACGAGCCCGGCAAACAGCATGGCGATAGCCACGGCGAATATGCTGATCTTCATGAACCGCCCAAGGGCGGAATCAGCCTGGAAGAAGGCAAGCAACCACATTGGATTTTCCCGGATCTTTTCTTTGTTTTGACTTCATATCCGCAGCCGGCATGCACGAAGGGTCTGGCTTCGCCCGGCCTGCGAAATGCACGATGCCTCGCAGAACACTGGATAACACTTCAAGGAAACGCTGCGGAAACCCCCGTTGCCGCAGCGCCCCTTTCTCTCACACACACGACCCCACCAGTTTCAGCAATGAATGATGCACGCGGCCTACTGCACCGCCCTCTCATTGCGTCCGCCTTTTCCACCCATTCCGTTTGCGACTTTCAGTACATGCCTACAAATGCCTTTGCTTTCGACTTCGCTTCGTTCACGCGCGCAGTTCGCGCACGAGCGCGGCCGTTTCTGCGCCGATGCTGCGAGCGTCTTGCGCGTCGCGCCTGCGTA
>NZ_JBSIPA010000799.1:0-1449 GCF_053574605.1 Caballeronia sp. M23-90
TTGCCGACCGCGAGCGACGAGCCAGCGCGGCGACTCCGGCAACGCACGCCGCCACCAAAGCAACATCACGATCGGGAGCGCCGTGATCACCATCACCCAGCGCCATGCATTGGGCGAAAGCGGAATCACCAGATAACCAAGCAATGCAGCCGCCACGAAGCCAAAGGAGAAAAAGCCCGCAAGGCTGCCCGTGAACGCACCGCGATACCGCCGCGCGACGAACTCGGACAAGAACGGCGCCACGATCGCGCTTTCCGCGCCCGTGCCGAGCCCGGCGACGATCCGCGTGGCGAGGAAAAACGGCCAGTCGTGCGCGACCGCGCTCGCAAGCGACGCGATGCAGTAGATCACGAGCGCATACATCATCACGCGCTTGCGGCCAATCAGGTCGCCAAGAATGCCCGCGAGCATCGCGCCAAGGAAGTAGCCGATAAACGTGCCGCTACCGAGCACGCCGGTTTGCACGCTGGTCAGCATCCATTCCTTGCGCAAGACCGGCAGCAGGAAGGCGAGCACCGCGGCGTCCATGGCGTCGAACGTGTAGCCCAGGCCGCCCATCAAAAGCAGCCTGCGATGAAACGAGGAAAACGGCATACGCTCGATACGCGCGGAAATCGTCGACATGCTTGCGTGCCTCGCTGGCAGAAGTTGCGGTTGAGATCTTGTCTTCGCGGTGCTGCTCAAGTTGCTGGATCAGGCGCGTTCGAGTTCGTCGAAATGAATATGGCCGCCTTTCATCACGAAGGGGATGTGCTCGCCCTGACCCAGCAGGCAGTCGACGGACTTCAGCGGATTGCCGTCGACCACGAGTACGTCGGCGAATGCGCCCGGCATGATGCGGCCGAGTTTATTGGTCATGCCGAGCACTTCCGCGCCGACCAGCGTGGCACTTGCTATGGCCTCCGCTGGTGAGAGGACGTCGGCTCGCAGCCGGAATTCGTCGCTTTGCATGTGCTGCGCTTCGCCGAGCAGATCGGTGCCGAAGCCCATCTTCACGCCCGCACGTTTCATGATTTCGAGCGAGCGCAGGCCGGCCTGATGCACGTCGGCGACTTTCGCAAGGCTGGCCGGGGGCAAGCCGTATTTGTCGCCAACGCTTGCCAGCGCTTCGTAGGTCACGAGCGTCGGCACCACGAATGCGTTGTGTTCGACGATCAGCCGGGCGGTGTCCTCGTCGATAAGATTGCCGTGCTCGATAGTCCGCACCCCACACCGTACTGCCCGAGAGATGGCCTCGGGCGTGTAGGCGTGTGCCAGCACATAGGTTTGCCGGCCACGCGCTTCGGCGACGATCGCGCGAATTTCGTCTTCCGAATAGCCCCATGCGCCAACGGGATCTGTCGGCGATGCCACCCCGCCCGATGCCATGATCTTGATCTGGTCCGCGCCCATCTGCAGTTCTTCGCGCACGGCGCGGCGCACTTCATCCACGCCGTCCGCCACGCGCCA
>NZ_JBSIPA010000079.1:0-19158 GCF_053574605.1 Caballeronia sp. M23-90
TCCCTTCCGCCCATGGCGCTCGGGCATGCGTTATCGATCGGCGTGGTGGCCGGTCTCGTGCTCGCCACGGGCTTTGTCTTTGACGGCCACGCAATCCGCATCGCCAGCGGTGCCTTGCTGATTGCGTGGGCCGCCTATCACGTCAAGTACGGCCACCGGCACCGCGTGCGGGTTGGCATGACCACGGGGTTCGTCGGGCTCGTCGTATGGTCGTTCCTGATGGCGACCGCACACGGCGCAGGACTGATGCTCATCCCTGTCCTGATTCCGCTATGCAGTGCGATGCCGGTTCATTCATCCGGCCCATTGATCGTTTCCATTGCAGCGGTCAGCTTGCATACGTTGACCACATTGTTCGTGACCGGTGCCATCGCGCTGCTGGTTTATGACTGGCTCGGCGTTGGCGTGCTCAGACGCGGCTGGATCAATTTCGACAGGCTCTGGACTGCCGGGCTCGTGGGCACGGGCGTATTGTTGATCGCGACCGCCTGACGCGGCAGTGCTCAGCCAGTGGGTTATATTGGCTCTTGCTTTTGAAGAACCAAAGTTCACGGAGTACCAATAATGATCATCGAAGAAAACAATCAGCTCATGCTAAGGCCGCTCGAGCGCACCGACCTGCACTTCGTACACGGCCTGAATAACAACGCGAAGATCATGCGTTACTGGTTCGAAGAACCGTACGAAACTTTCTCCGAACTCTCGCAGCTTTACGACCGTCACGTGCACGACCTGCGCGAACGCCGCTTTGTTGCCGTCGATAAATCCGGCGAACCCATCGGCCTTGCGGAACTGATCGAACTCGACTATATCCACCGCCGTGGCGAGTTTCAGATCATCATCGCGCCAAGTGCGCAAGGCCAGGGATATGCAACGAGCGCAACGCTGCTTGCAACGGACTATGCGTTCTCCGTGCTCAACATGCGCAAGCTTTATCTGATCGTGGATGTGTCGAATACGGCCGCGATTCACGTCTACGAAAAATGCGGATTCAAGCGGGAAGCAGAGCTTATTGAAGAGTTCTTTGGCAACGGCAGATATCACAACGCCTACCGCATGTGCATTTTTCAGCACGAATTTCTCATGCAGGCACAGGCCGGAACACGCGCCGCGAGATAGCCATTCGCGGTGGTTTGACGCACCACCGCGAAGAATCCGTGCACCGCAGATGTGAATATTAAGTATCCGCTCAAGTAACGGATCATCGAGGCCGATAAACCGCGTACAGGCGTGGCATTATTCGCGCGAGTTGCATCGCCCTTGATCCGATACGGCTGCACACCATGAAGCGGAACCTGTTCTTCCGGATGCTGGCCCGCCTGCGAGTCGGCCGAAAACTCCTGCTCATCTACCTGCTCGACCTGAGCGCGGTGGTGTTCATCAGCGGCATCCTGATTCACGAGAAGTACATCGCCATCGATTTCTCCGACAAGGAAATCGTCGGCAACGCCTATCTCCAAACCGTGCGCGATGCGCTGATCGACGTCACGCTGATCGGCGCCGGCAAACACATGACGTCGGCCCGGCTCCGACAGGACGCCGAACGCCTTGCGATTGCCGAGCAGCTTTACGGCGCGAACATGGAAAGCGCCGTACTCAACGACCATGTGCGCGACACGCTGAAGCTGCTGGCGCAGGAAACGCAACCCGATGCCGCCTCGGTCACGGATGCACTCACCGCCTGCCGCGAACTCATCACGCGCGTGGGTAACCAGTCGAACCTGATCCTCGATCCGGACCTCGACAGCTATTACGCAATGTCCCTGTCCGTGCTGCGCTACCCCGCGCTGCTCGAATCCATCAACGGCATTGGCGCGCAATTGCGCGATACGCCTGTCACGCCGTCGAAAGCCGAGCAGATGCGCACGCATTACCTCGTGCTCGAAGGGCAGCTCGACGCCGTACTGCAAGGGTTCAGATCCGATTTCGCCGAAGCCACCGCCGCCAATCACAGCCTGACGGTGGCGCTCACGCCTTCGGTCAGCAAAATGCTGGAGGCGATCGAAACCTATCGCGAAGTCGCGCGGGCCACTGTCGATTTGGGCGCGGCGGCCGACCCGGCGCTCCTCAAGTCCGCCGATGAGGCACAACAGGCCGTGGTGGGGCTCGCGCGGGATTCGTGGCGCGACACAGCTACCGAGCTCACCGGCCTGCTGCGAGCCCGCGTGAGCGGCCTGTTCTCGCGCATGTGGCTGCATCTCGGCACGGCGCTTTTCCTGCTGTGCGGCATCCTCGTGATGGTATTTTTCGTGGCGCAACAAATCTCGCGGCCGTTGCGCCAACTTGCACGCGTCATGGATACCGTCAGACGCACCGGCGATCATTCGTTGCGCGCAAGCTGGCCCAGCCAGGATGAAATCGGGCAGCTCGTGATCGGCTTCAACGAAATGCTCGAACAACTCGATCACGAGCGCGATGTTCAAAAGGAACTTGCCGCGACGGCGCGTGCATCGGAAGCGCAGCACGCGCTGGTGGAAGCCACGCCGGTGCCCATGGTCGTCACGGCGATTCCCGGCCACGAGATCCTCCACGCCAACAAGCCCGCCCTCTTCTGGCTGAACCACAGCGTTGCCGACCCATGGGCGCGCGGCCTGGACTCCGCAGTACGGGCACGCTTTTTCCAGCAGCTATCGGATCGTGGCGCTGTCGACCAGTTCGAAGTCCGCTGGCGTGCAACGGATGAACCCACGTGGGCCATGCTGTCCGCGCGGCGTCTCGTCTTCCAGGGGCAGGACGCGGTGCTCACGGCGTTCACGCCCATCGACCAGATCAAGCTCATGGAGCAGCGCCTGGAACTGTGGGCGAAGGTATTCGAGGCATCGTCGGAGGCCATTCTCATACTCGACAGCGAATACTGTCTGCTTACCGCAAACCCCTCGTTTTATCGCGCGACGGGTTACGGCGCCGACGATGTATTGCGTAAGCAACCCGAGTTCATTTCGATTGGACTGCCCGGCAGCAACGAGGGGTTGAACGTCGCCGCCGCGGTGGGACGCGCGAGCAACTGGCATGGCGAAGCGCAGGTCCGGCGCCCGCATGGCGGCGAATATCCGGCGTGGCTGATCGTGAGCGCGGTGCGCGACAAACGCGGCAACGTCTCGCATTACATCTGCACGCTGATCGATGTCACCGAGCGCAAACGCAGCGAAGCACGCATCCAGTTTCTCGCGGAGCATGACGTGCTCACCGAGCTTCCAAACCGCGCACTTTTCTCCAAGCGGCTCGACAACGAATTGCACAAGTCAGAACGCAGCGGCGGTTGCGCGGCGGTGCTGTTCATCGATTTGGACCGCTTCAAGAACATCAATGATTCGCTCGGCCATCATGTTGGCGACGGTTTGCTGCGCTCCGTATCGCGCAGGCTGCTTGCCGCGGTTCGCTCGGGCGATACAGTCAGCCGTCTTGGCGGGGACGAATTTACCGTTGCGCTCAGCGGGGTGTGCAACGCTGCGGAAGCGGCGCAGATCATCGATGAAAGGCTCATTCCGCTGTTACGCGAACCGCATCAGATCGGCGGACTTACGCTGAAGGTATCGAGCAGCATAGGCGTGGCGATGTACCCCGCCGACGGCCAGGACATCAGCACGCTGATGCAGAACGCCGATGCCGCCATGTACCAGGCCAAGGCAGACGGTCGCAACCTCGTGCGGTTCTTTTCGCCCGACATGGCGGAGCGCACGCGGATGCGTTTATCGCTCGAAACGTGCCTGCGCTCGGCGATCGAGCGCAACGAATTACGGCTCGCGTACCAGCCGTGCCTGGATGCGCAAACCGGCGCACTCGCGGGCGTCGAAGGTCTGCTCCGGTGGACCAATCCCGAGCTTGGACCGGTCGGACCCGCGCAGTTCATTCACATCGCCGAAGAGACAGGCCTGATCATCTCCATTGGCGCTTGGGTGATCGACGAAGCATGCCGCCAGATTGCGCAATGGCGCGACGAAGACTCCATGACCGTGAAGGTATCGATCAACCTCTCCGCCATCCAGCTACGCGATACAAATATTGTCGAGACCTTGCGCAATGCACTCGCGGCCCATGAGGTAGACCCTGCCTTGCTCGAACTCGAAATCACGGAAACGGTGCTGATGGATAGCGCGGAGAACTACCTCGATGCCATTACCGGACTTCGTGCGCTCGGCGTGAAACTCTCGCTCGATGACTTCGGCACGGGCTATTCGAGCCTGAGTTACCTCAATCGTTTCCCACTCGACCGCATCAAGATCGATCGCGCGTTCGTGCATGACATGCTCGATGCACCCGGCGATCTCGCCGTGATCAAATCGATCATCGGACTCGGACATGAGCTTGGATTGAAGGTCGTGGCCGAAGGTGTGGAGACCGAGCGCGAGGCGCGGATTCTGCGCGGTATCGGTTGCGACGAACTGCAAGGGTTTCTGTTTGCGCGCCCCATGGAACCCTCGCTGCTTTGGACATGGGCCGACGAACAAGCACTTGTTTGAACGTCGTCACACACGCTTGAAAGCGTTATGAAGCGCTTGCGAAATCGAATCCTACCCGTTGCAGGAGGCGTTGATTTCGCGGCGACACATTAATGAACGCGAGCTGCTTGCCGACCTTCTCGTAGCGCCGGTTCAACGCTTCAAGCGCGGCTATTGCCGAGTGATCGGCAAGATGCAAATGACCGCAATCGATGACGATCCGGCCTGGATCTTTCAGCGGATCGAACAGTTCGTGAAAGCGCGTTGTCGAAGCAAAGAACAACGTGCCGCGCAGGATGTAGGTCTTGTCGCCGGACGGGCTGGCGGTGACATCGGCATGAATGTCACGGGCGTGCTGCCACGCGAAGTTCAACGCGGCGATCACGATTCCGCAGAGCACTGCAATGGCCAGGTCCGTGAACACCGTAATGACGGTGACCGCAATGATCACGACCGCGTCGCTGCGGGGCACCTTTCCCAGGACACGCAACGATCCCCATGCGAAGGTTTGCTGCGCCACGACGAGCATCACGCCGGCCAGAGCCGCCAGCGGAATGCGCTCGATCAACGGCGACAGGAACAGGATGAACAGCAGGATCATGACGCCGCTGACCACGCCCGAAAGACGTGTACGGCCGCCTGAACTGAGGTTGATCATGGTCTGGCCGATCATTGCGCATCCACCCATTCCGCCGAAGAGACCCGACACCACGTTCGCCGCGCCAAGCGCGAGACATTCGCGGTTGGGCTGACCTTGCGTACTGGTGATTTCATCGGTGAGATTCAGCGTAAGCAGGGTTTCCAGCAAGCCGACAATCGCCATCAGCACCGCATACGGCAACACGATGCCCAACGTTTCGAGCGTCATGGGCACGGCGGGAATCTGGAACACGGGCAAGCTGCCTGCAACATGGGCCATGTCGCCTAGCGTACGCGTGGGAACGTGCAAAAGCTGGCAAAGCACGCCGATACCGACAATCGCAGCCAGTGCCGGCGGTATCGCTTTCGTCAGCCGCGGCAGCAAATAGACAATTCCAATCGTCAACGCGACGAGGCCGCACATGACATACAGCTCGGTCCCTTGCAGCCATTGCACCCTTTCGGTGGTCACATGCTTGAAGTGCTCGAGCTGCGCCATGGCAATGATGATCGCCAGCCCATTCACAAACCCCAGCATGACCGGATGCGGAACCATGCGGATCAGCTTGCCGAGCTTGAGCAAGCCGAACGTTGCCATGATCAGGCCGCTCAGCACGACCGTGGCTAACAGATACTGCGCGCCGTGCTGAACAACCAGCGCAACGATGACCACGGCCATGGAGCCCGCCGCACCGGAGATCATGCCGGGCCGTCCGCCGAACAACGCTGTGATCGTGCAGATCATGAAAGCACCGTACAGACCCATCAATGGGTTCACTTGTGCCACGAGCGCAAAGGCGATGCATTCAGGGACGAGCGCGAATGACGACGTGAGGCCTGCGAGGACGTTGCTTTTTATATCGTGGGCGAAGCGGCTTTGCCGCTGCCGAGAAGAGCCGGTTTTCATGTGGTGCGTGGATTGTGCTTGAAGCAATACAGGATCAGCGCCGGCAGATGGTGTGTGCGTTTTGACTACCGGGAGCCGTGATGACGTGTGGACAATGCCTGCGCAACTACATGGGTCTGATCAAGGGGTGACGATGTGAAGAAGATGAGGACACAACAAGCAAGGCCAAATTTTACAACACTTGAGGCAAACGCTTAAAAACGGCCTCGAGCATTGCCTTTAAAAAAACATGCGCCCTGGATCGTTTTACGCGGTATGCGAAAACGAAAACGGAGACGCCATGCCCAATCGCTATCCCATCATCTACATTCGCGGCTACGCAATGACGGTATCGGAGCGAAACGATACAGCTGCGGACCCGTTCTGCGGTTTCAACGTAGGGTCCACGCTGTATAGGGCTACGGGTGCTTCGGACAGGCAGCCCGCGAAGTTCGTGTTCGAGTCGCCGCTTGTCCGGCTTGCATCGGAATATCAGTACCAGCATGTGTATCAGGATGGATACGACATCATGGACCCGGACTGGTCGCCACCACGAGATGACAATGGCAACTCGATTCCCGGAATACCCGCTTCATCGATCATCATCTACCGGTACTACGACGACGGCTCGGCACTTCTCGGCGACGGTAAATCCAGAAAGGTCGAAGTCTATGCGCAAGGCCTGAACGACCTGTTGAAGCGCGTCAAGGAACTCGTTTTGCAGCATCGGCCAGCCGACGGCAGCCCGCCGATGACCGACAAGGACTTCAAGTATTACCTCGTGGCGCATTCCATGGGAGGTCTTGTAGCGCGTGCGTTTCTTCACAACACGAGCGAAGACTTCAGACCGATGCGCGAAGCTGCCGACAAGTTCTTTACCTTCGCCACGCCCCACAATGGAATCGATGTGCTCGGCATCAACGTGCCGTCTTGGCTCACCGCGGAACAGGCGAACACGTTCAACCGCGACGAGATGACCACGTATTTGAACCTCCAGCAGATCTCGCCGCAATTCAATGGCCGTGTCGATCTGATTCCACAAAGCGCGATGCCATCGGACCGGATCTTTTGCATGGTCGGAACGAATCGCGGCGATTACGAAGTGCTGCAAGGTGTTGTTCGCGCGTTCGTAGGCAACGGCAGCGACGGACTGGTGCGCGTGGATAACGCGTCGCTCTGGGGCGTCGATGACAACATGGCAACCCGGCAAGTCGCCACCAACTACGCGTTCCGGTCGCATTCGGGCTACTTCGGCATCGTCAATTCGGAAGAGGCGTACCAGAACCTGGTGAGGTTCTTGTTCGGCGATGTACGCGTAGAAATCTGGGCTGACATAGACAGCGTTACCTTGCCTGATGAACTGGTACCGCAGGCATCGAGTGTCACGGCGCTTTACCAGTTCGAGATGTGCGCCGCCCCAAAAGGGAAGCGCTGGTTCCTCACGCGCCGAAAGTCGGTGGAGGATTCACCCGCTGTTCGATCCCACCAGCAATTGACCGGCGCCGACGCCAACGCAAGAAAGATCTATCTGGGCAGCGTGTTTCTTTCGAAGAAGTCGCGCGTCGACCGAAGTTCGTCCACGCTTTCGTACGCAATGATTTTCGCGGCCAAGGTTCCTGACTATGAAATCGAAAAGCGCTTCTGGCCTGACGGACATTATGAAGGCGCCGACCTGTTCCAGGGCAATGCGATCGTTCGCGTCACACCACCGCCGGGCAATGCGGCGGCGAGTCCATGGACAGTGGAATACGGATGGGCGAACGGCACGACGCAGATAACTGCCATCGACTTCACGAAGGGCGTCCCACCGGATGTGATCATTCCCTTCGACAGCGCCAGTACGCCAGGGATCAAGGGCGCGCTGCGCATGGTGGTGCGGCCGTGGTGATGACGTAAAAAAGGGCAGCGTTCGCTGCCCTTCTTCTTTCACAAATAGCGCTTGTTAATAAGCGTTCGAGTGTCGAAACCCCTTGAACACCGTTGCAGCAATGATCTTCATGTCGAGCCCGAATGACCAGTTGCCGAGGTAATACAGGTCATGCGCAACGCGCCCTTCCATCTTCTCGATCCGATCGGTCTCGCCGCGAAAGCCGTTGACCTGCGCCCAGCCGGTGATGCCCGGCTTGATCCGGTATCGATGGATATAGCCCGACACGACCTTCTGGTACAGGTCGTCATGTTCCAGCGCATGTGGGCGTGGGCCGACCACCGACATTTCGCCGCGCAGCACGTTGATGAACTGCGGTAATTCGTCGAGGCTCGTGCGTCGAAGGAACGCACCTACCCGCGTGATGCGCGGATCGCCACGCGTGGCCTGCTCCACAACACCTGCTTTCTGCACATGCTGACGCATGGAGCGGAACTTGTAGATGTTGAAGACCTGACCATCGGCGCCCTTGCGGCGTTGCTTGAAGAACACAGGGCCTCGCGAACTGAGCTTCACGGCAATCGCGCACGCAATCATGATCGGCGACACAGCGAGCAAGGCACCGGCTGCGAAGATGCGGTCGAAGACCTCTTTCTGCATCAGCGCATTCGGCGGCAATGGTGAGGCAGCGAGGTTGATCGTCGGCACGCCCAGCAGGCTCGTCACGCTGCCTTCGAATAGCGAAAGCGTGCGTACGTCCGGCATGAAACGGATGTTGATGAGGTCGTCGCGGAACTCATCGACCAGTTTCAGGATCGTGCGTTCTTCCGTCAGCGGCAACGCGAGCCAGACTTCAGCCACGTTCTGCGTGCGTACATAACTGGCGAACGCCGCATGGTCGTCGAACACCGGCACGCGGGTGTTCATTTTCGTGCCGGCCTGCACGTTGAATGCAGCCGTTGCACGAAAGCCCGCGGCAGGTGCTGTATCGATCTTGCGAACGATTGCATCGCAGTGATCGCCAATGCCTGCAATAGCGACCTGCGACAAGTTCAGCCCTGCATTGCGTACGCGCCCGAGCACCGTATGCGTCACCATGCGTCCCGCGATCATCGCGGCGCCCGAAATGCCGGTCCAGTACACGAACCAGAGGCGCGACACGAAGTCGATGCGATGCAGCGAAAACATCAACGCCATGGCGCAAGCCTGCACGATGAGCCAGCTCAGCGCGACTTGTCCGGCAAGCGCGCCTTTCGAGCGCCCCCGCCATGATTCGTACACGCCGAATGCCGGAAACACGGCAAGCGAAAACGCCGCGGCAAAGGCCACGAATGCCAGATAGAAACTCCGTTGCGATACATCGTCGAAACGAATCTGTGAAGCGATGAGCGCGCCGCCCACGATCATCGAAACGTCGAACAGCCTCGCTAGTAGCTTGCTTATTCCGCGCATGTTCTTCTCCCCGAACGATTGGCTACCTGCTTAGCTGCGGCCGTACTTGTCGTCGAACCTGACGATGTCGTCTTCGCCGAGGTACGTGCCCGACTGCACCTCGATGATCTCGAGCGGCACGCGGCCCGGATTTTCCAGCCGATGCTTCACGCCGAGCGGGATATAGACCGATTCGTTTTCGCTGAGAAGAATTTCTTCTTCGCCGCGCGTGACGAGCGCCGTTCCGGTGACCACGACCCAATGTTCCGCGCGATGGTGATGCATCTGCAGCGACAGGCGAGCGCCCGGATTCACCACGATGCGTTTGACCTGGAAACGCGGACCGTTGTCGATGGAATCGTAGAAGCCCCACGGACGGCGCACTTTTCTGTGCATGTCCGCTTCGGGCGACTTCGACAGCTTGATACGCGACACAAGGCCCTTGATGTCCTGCACGCGTGACCGGTCGGCCACGAGTACGGCGTCATCCGTCTCGACCACGATGATGTTGTTCGTGCCCACGCATGCAACCAGCCTGCCGCCTTCCGAACGCGCATAGCTCGCGGTCGCGCCTTCGAACAGCACACGGCCGCTTCCCACGTTGCCGTCTTCGTCCTTCTCCAGTGCATCGCATACGGCGTCCCACGAGCCGAGATCGGACCAGCCTGCTTCGAGCGGCACGACCACGCCCTTGAACGGCGAACCGGGCTTGCCGAGGTGTTCCATCACCGCATAGTCGATGGAGTCGGATGGCGACGTTGCGAACGCCGCTGCGTTCGGGCGGAAGTATTCGTCGGTGCGCGTGGCCTCCTTGAACGACGCCACGCATGCTGCGTGCATGTCCGGCTGAAGCTGTTCGAGCGCTGCAAGCCATACCGACGCGCGCACGATAAAGATGCCGCTGTTCCACCAGTAGTTGCCCGACGCAACATATTGGCCCGCGAGTTCGGCTGCGGGCTTTTCGACAAAGCGTTCGATCATGTGCGCGCCGTGATCGAGCGAATCGCCAAGACGGATGTAGCCGAAGCCGGTGTCGGGACGTGTCGGCGGAATGCCGAGCGTGGCGATCTCGCCGGCTTGCGCATGACGTGCTGCGATATCGATCGCGCCGTGAAGCGCAGCAAGGTCGGCAATGGCGTGATCCGCCGGCATTGCAACGAGGATTGCATCGTTGCCGTCGGCGCAAGCGGTCAATGCTGCAAGCGTGAGTGCCGGAGCGGTATCGCGGCGTGCAGGCTCAACGACAATACGCGCCGTCACGCCGCTCGCACGCACTTGCTCGCCGGTTGCAAAGCGATGATCCTCACCGCAGACAATGACCGGGTCGGCAGCCACTTCCCAGCCCGCCGGAAAGCCTTTCATGCGCATCACGGTAGCCTGCAGCAAGGATTCGTTGCCGATCACGCCGATCAGTTGCTTGGGAAAATGTTCACGCGAGACGGGCCACAAACGCGTGCCGGAACCACCCGCAAGGATCACTTGTACGAGGCGGCTGCAATCTGCTGCGCCTTCCACAACTGTTGCACCTGCGGCATCTTCCGTACCCAACTTAAGCTTGTCCATTTTCAAATTCCTTGTACTTGAGCCCGTTGCCGGGCGTTTCTCTGCGCGCTCAATATTTCTGCGCGATGAAAACGCGTAAATAATTTGCCCTGCAATGTGTCGTGGATTCCATCGCGCGGACAATTCCCGTCCCGCATTGGAAAATGCGAATCAGCAGGTCATGCGTCTCCTGGCTTGATCGGCTTGGATCGTGCCGTTGTTGTCGGCTGAGCGCGCTCGCTTGATTACGTCAACGAGTGCCGTACGTGCGCGAATCGGCGTGCTGGCAATCGCAACTGCGCCGGATGCGCCTGAAACTTTTTTTGGCAGCGCGGCTTGATCATCCAATGCCACGCTTAAGGTCTAAAGAATGAACCGGAGGTTCCTTCAAACATCCTGAGTCGACTTAGGTCCTGCATCTGAGGTACGGATACACAGCAGCAAGCAACTGGCCTGAACAGCCCAAAGATGTTGTGCGACAAAGCTCTGCAGCGAAGAAGAAAACCCGGAACAACTGAATTTGCGAAGTAAGGTAGCGTTGAACGTGAAGCTTGCAAGGACCAGAAAGCAGTGATCCTCTCGCATCGGCTAGCCTGAGATAACGCATGACGTTCCTGAGCCAGCCAGGTTTCGAAAACGCGTGATCGATGACCGAATCATATGCAGAGTAAATTGCATTAGGGTTTTCCTGGCGTAAAGGGTTGAGGTTTTGGCGCGGGCCTGTGTGTCATCCTCGCGACCTTGGCCAAGGGAATTACTGGAGGGCTGCCGCAATACGTCAGCATTGCTGATAATGTGACAGTGTGTAAATAAAATACGCTCTGATTTACCTGCGTGAACCGCCATTAAGAAAACTGTATTTAAAGGCCGTACAGGTGAATACGCTTTCAAATCAACAACGTGATTACTGCAAGCATTTTGCACGATAAGCAGACGCACTCGCGTACACATTGCTAGCGTGACCTTCCTTCAATCATCAGGTCGTTGTTCTACGCCAAAACATCTGTCTTAGACGCCGCGCTCTGCATAAGAGTTGAACGTTCCTGCATTGTGGGTCTCGAACAGGTTCCGCTAAGACCCCACATTTAAATTGGCCGGTCCCACGGGTCACCCGGGACCGGTAAAATCCCGCGTGACTGCACGACGCATGCGTTGTGCGCTCTTCATATTAGTGGACCACCTTGACCTGACCTGCAGTACCGTACTGGCCGCATCTTGCCGGTCGTCAAAAGAACGGCCGTGCGCCGTCTCAACATAAGGACCCGCAATGGCTTACATAACGCTGCTGGCGTTATTTCTTACCGTCACCAATCTTGTGCCTCTCAGCGCGGTTGGCTTGCTGCCAATCTTCTTGTGCGGCTGGCGCTTCTTCGGCAGAAATTATCCGCGGTTCATCACTCCGCTTGTCGCGTTCGCTGCGCTCGCTGTGATCTCGACCTTGCTGTACGACCCGATCTCTCTCGTGACCTTCGAGTTTTACAGGCGCGATGGCAACTTCTTCATCTCCTATGCACCGATCCTTGCAGGCTGCCTCTACATTCATCGATGGGATCTGAACAAGGTCTTGCGCACGTTCTACACGTTTGCCATTGTGCTGAACGTCCCTTTGTATCTGTACTACATCACGCAAAGCGGCTTGCTGGGCATCTTCACCAATCCGGACCTGAGCTTCGGCAGCTACTTCATTGCCCGTAACGCAGCGGGCGGCTTCCTCGCCATGCTGTTCTGCCTCGGTCTCGCCTGTTATCTGCAGCAACGCAGCAAGCTGCTTCTTGGGATGCTCGGATTCAACTTGCTGATGCTCTTCTCAACCTATAGCCGGGGTTCGTTGCTGGGCGCAATGGCAGTCCTGCCTTACCTGTTCCTTGGCCGCAAGCGCTGGTGCCTGGCTACGCTCATCGTCGTACTTCTCGCCGGTTCGATTGCGATGGCAATCCACAACACCGATCCCACGGTCAACTACATGGGCTACACCTTCACCATCGCGAACTCCGATGCGAAGGTCGCCAACCTCAATATCCGCTATGAATGGCTGTGGCCGCGCGCTCTCGCTTACTTCGAGCAGAGCCCGATCATCGGATTGGGTTTTGGTTCGTTCGATGACCAGATCCATACTGTCACCTCGTACTTCGGACTAGTCGGCATTCCCTCAGGGATCACCGTCGAACATAGCGATTCACATGCTCACAACTCGTATCTGAACTTCCTCGCGGAAACTGGCATAGTCGGACTGACGCTCATGCTCGCGTTCTACTGGAGGCTTATCCAGTGGGCCAAGGACGGCGCAGCGATTTCGGCCATCGCCGAGAAAGGTGTGAATTTCACTGCCTACAGATTCGTCGAGTTGTCGGCGATCTGCCTGCTCGTGATGGCGGCGACGGAGCACCGGCTGGTGTCGCCGTCGAACGTGCTGATTCTTTCGCTCGTGGTGTCGTTGTTACTGGCATGGCGTCCGCCGGCCCGCTATTCAATGTAAGCGACGGGCCGTCCCGGAAAGAGGCGGCCCATCAATACAAGGACATTTCATTCATATGTGGCCAGTGTTCACCAAGATTGGCGATGCAGCCATGACGTTACCCGCAGCGTTCATCTGCACCGTCTGGATCGCGAGATCGGATGTACGGCTGGCATTTCGCTGGGTGCTGGCGCTCGCGCTTGGCATGGCGCTCGTTGGCGTGACGAAGATCCTTTACGCCGGCTGGGACATCTCGTTTCCCGCATTTGATTTCCGCGTGATCAGCGGACACGCCATGTTGTCGACTTCCGTGTGGACCGTGGCGTTCACGCTGCTACTAAGGAGCTGGCGCCAGCCGCCTTACATCGGCGTAGTTGCCGGACTTTTGCTGGGTGCATTGACGGGACTCGCACGCGTGCATGACCATTCGCATTCGTTATCGGAAGTGGCGATTGGATGGGCTCTGGGTGTGCTGGTTGCGGCGGCAGTCTTGCGAAGCGTCTGGCGCGTGGCAACGGAGCGTTTTAGTCCCGTCGGCGTCACAGCAGCTCTGTTGTTTGTTTCGGTGCTGACCTACGGACACACCGCGCCGTTCGAACGGCTGATCGATGCTCACTCCGCCGGCCTTCATAATCGTTTTGCGGCGAATATCGCGCGATTCTTCTAGTCGGGTGACGCCTTTGTCTGGCGTCACCCGCAGCGTCACCTGCACATCTCAGCCGTAATCCACCAGCGAATGTTCTTCGGCCGGCTTGACGTCCTTCACCGGATAGAGGAACGGCACATCCGGGCGTGCGCGCGGCAGCTTTGCATCGATGAAGTCCACCAGCTTTGCCTTGAAGTTTTCCGCCGAAAAACGTTCGGCGTTTCTTCTGCATTGCCGCGGATCGAACAGGCTTGCGTTGGCTTCGAATTGAGTGACGGCGTCCAGTAGCGACTCCGTCGTCTGCTCACGGAAGAACACGCCGGTTGGCCGTTCACGCGGAAGTCCGATCACCGATTCAAGCGCTCCGCCCTTGCCATACGCAATGACAGGCGTCCCGCAAGCCTGCGCTTCCACAATCGAAATGCCGAAATCTTCTTCCGCGGCAAAGACAAACGCACGTGCGCGGCGCAAATGATCGAGCAGAACTTCGAACGACTGATAGCCCAGGATGGTGACATTGTCCCCGGCAACCGCGCGGATACGTTTCATCTCGGGACCATCGCCAATCACAACGAGTTTGCGCTCCGGCGTCTGCGAAAACGCTTTTACGATCAGGTCGATGCGCTTGTACGGAACCATGCGCGACGCCGTCACATAGAAGTCATCCTTCTCCGTGCACAAGGTCATGCCCTTGAAGTCGACCGGCGGATAAAGCACCGTTGCATCGCGCTGATACGCCTTCTTGATGCGCCTTGCGATGAATTGCGAGTTCGCCAGGAGGTGGTCCACGCCGTTGGCCGAGCGCGCATCCCAACCGCGAATGTAGTGCAACAGAAGTCGCGCCATCACCGACTTCAAACCATTTGCCAAGCCTGATTCGCGTAGATATTGATGCTGGAGATCCCACGCGTAGCGAATCGGCGAATGCACATAGCTGACATGCATCTGATCAGGGCCTGTCAGAACCCCTTTGGCAACCGCGTGCGAACTCGAGATGACGAGATCGTAGCCGGACAAATCGAGTTGTTCGATGGCAAGCGGCATGAGCGGCAAATATCCGCGATACCGCTTCTTCGCAAACGGCAGCTTCTGTATGAACGATGTGTTGACCGACTTCCCTCTAAGGCATGCGCGATCTTTCAGGAAGTCGACGAGCGCGAACACATCGGCTTGCGGATAGCATTCAATAATGTGCTGGAGCACTTTTTCAGCGCCACCCGACACCACCAGCCAGTCGTGAACAATAGCAACTTTCACTTCTACCTCCTGTACGTTTAAGGCCGAAAGCGCCCTTGGATGCGCCGCTGTTTCTGGGTCATGCAAAGCGTGACGAAGACCGGCGCCTGGCGGAGCCTCACGCCGGGCTGAAACGCAAGACGCCCGGCGCTGGATTCGAAAATGTGGTTCATTCCTTGCCGCTGACTGGCGTTCGCGGACCGAAGGCAGTACGGAACATCGCAAGGGCCCGAGCCGAGCCGGGCAACAACCCCGTCATGTCGGAACGAACCATCAGGCCCATCAGCATGACGGAAAGCGTGGCTTCACCAATCACGCGCGCAAACGCCATACCGATCGCGCCATAACGCGGTGCGAGGTAAAGCGCGGCCGCAAGATTGGCGACGCCGGATGCGAGTCCTGCGATTGCAAGCAAGCGATCCTTCTTGCGCGGCACGAATACATAGAACGCGACGAACTGATTGAAGGCAGCGAACGGGAACATGACGGCAAGGCATTGCAGCACATGGGCGCTTGGCGCGAATGCGGCGCCGAGAATCAGCGGCAGGATGAAAGGCGACAGCGTCAGCGCGCCACACATTGCAAGCAAGCCGTACCCCATCAGCAAGGTCGCACCGCGACGGCTGGTGATACGCGCACCCTCGTTATCGTTTTGTGCGAGCTGGCGCGAAATGGTTGGGATGAAAACTTGCGCTGCGGGACCCATCAGGCTCAGGCCGATCGTGGCAAAGCGTTCAGCCGCACCGAAATATCCGACCTGAGGCGGCGTGGACAGCAGCGTGAGCAGATACGTCGATGACGCCGTCAGCACCGCCGAACCCGTCGAATAGCAGAACAACATGGTCGAGCCGCGGATGAGCGGGACGATACCGTCAAGCTTGAACCGCGGGAATCCAATATGCGCAAACGTCAGGCCATATGAAATCGCGGCAGAGATCGCGCCGGCAATCAGCAAGCTTGCGACAACCCAGACTGAGTCGGCGGGACCTCGTACTATCGACAAGATCAGGACCAGGCTGAGCGCAAAGCCGACGACCTCAAGAATGATCGGCGTGCGAAAGCGCTGGCGTCCTTGAAACAACCAGCCAAGGTTCAATGCAGACACAATGCCAAGCGCGGTTGCGAGCAGGCCCATCGCGGGGCGTGCAGCCAGCGACGGCGAACAAAGCGTGGCGACGACGCCAACGGCAATGCCTATCGCGCAAGTAAAAACCCGCGCACTCGAATGCAGCGAGAAGACCGCGTTGTGATGACTTGCCTCGTGTGACTTGGCGACGTCGCGCATGCCAACAAACGTGAACCCGTAGCTCGACAGCATCCAGATCACATTCATGAGCGACATTGCGGCAAGCACGCGGCCGTATTCCGTTACGCCAAGCACGCGTCCATAGAACGGAATGACGACGATGAGGTACAAATACCTCATGACGTATCCGCCATAAACGAACACCAGGATCTTGGCGTTTTCTTTCTTGTCCATTCCGCTTCCTCTTAAGCTACGTGGTGCACAGGTTGAATCAGCGTGCAGCCACGCGACGGCGGGCCAACGGGTTCGCGATGTAGCGAACCGCGTAGTCCGACAACGGCGCATACGGCAATAGGCACAAGCTCGACAGCACGAGCGTGCCTACTTTCTTCTTAACGCCCCAAAAGGGGTTCGCCACAATCGAATGCAGGTAGCCATGCGATTCGCGCGTCATCCAGTGCCAGCGTGCAGCCAGCGGCGCGTTATAAACACCCGAACAAAAATGCGCTTTCTCGTGCGAGAAGTCGTGGAATGAAGCCGGCAATTCCACGTTCAGACGCGAGCGCGCAATTTGTTTGAGCGTCGCCCAACGCATGTTCAACGCCTTGGGCGCCTTGGTCAGGCTTTCCGAATTCGCGAACGACACGCTGGGAGCGCTCGCGTTATGTACGCGGTAAGCGCCCAACGATTTGGAAATGGTCGCAACAGGGCCGAGCAGCGCCACGCCATAGATCGCATAGAAGTCGGCGCCGTAGCGGTTGACGCTGGATTGCGGCACGGGAAAAATTTCGCGCAGCGCACTGACGCGATATGCGTTGCCCGACGCCGGCGGTGACGGATACAGCCAGCCGCGTCTAAGCAAGCTGCCGCAGTCCGCCGGCGGCTCCGAATGCGGTACGTGCGTACCCGTCAACTCGCCTTCCGAACCGATCACGTCCAGCCGGAATTGCACCTTCGTGTAGTCGCCTGCGTTAAAGGCGCGCATGACTTCCGACACGGCCGTGGGGTAAAGCAGGTCATCGGAATCGAGCAGGATGGCGTAGTCGGTTTCGATGATCTCGACCGCGGTGTTGTAAGCGGAGACCTGTCCACCGTTCTCCTTGAACACCGACTTGATGCGCGATCCATAACTCGCGATGATCGAGCGCGACCCATCGGTCGAGCCGTCGTCGATGACCACCACGCGCGTTGCCGGATAGTCCTGGCCCAGCGCCGAATCGATCGCTTGCGTAATGAAGCGCTCATAGTTGTAATTGCAGATGACGATGGTCACGTCTTTCATAATGCCTCTGTACGGGCTATTGATTCTGATCGGCACAGTCACGCGACCTGCCGCGAACTGACGACGATATACGCCAGATGTACTGGCACTTCCGGCGCTTTCTTAGGCGCTCCATTTACGTTTTGCGGGACCTTGAAGCGGATGTTCAGGGCGTTCTGGTCCCAGGTCAGCGCAACGTCGCTCGCGGGTGCCGCCTGCCCTGTAAGCGCATCGATAAACCTCACCTCTGCACGGCTCGACACCGGCGCCTTGAGACCCGGCACCGAGATCGTCCGCCAGCCGCTTGGCGCTGCGACCTGGAACACGAGGTCTTTGTCCGAATACACCGCGCCGGCGGCAACATCCGGTCCTGGCTTCAATTGCGCCGGCACGCGTTGAAGCGCGCCCGGCACTGTCCTGTTCAACACGATCAACGCACGGCCCGAAACCGTGTACGTCCGCGGGTTTCCGCGTTGTGTGAGACGGAAGGGTTCGACTCCGTCCCAGTGGAAGACCATCGATACATACTTGTCCGGGTCATCCCAGTTCCGGTCGAGCGCCCACACCGCAAAGTCGAAGAAGTACCGCGAGATGTAGTGCGGATCTTCCATGTAGCGATCGCCAATCTCCGTCTGCCAGAGGCCGCGAGCGGGACCGTTGCGCACATAGCGCTGATACAGCGGGTCGAGCTCGGCGACCTTCATGTAGTGAATGTCGATGTAGTCGACCCAGTCGAGCATGCGTGCGTTGACAACCGGACTCCTGTATTCGAGCCACTTGATGTACGTCTCGACGCCGCCCTGGTCCGGCCAGCCGCCATACACGATGAAGCAACGGTACTTGCGTATGATCCGCGCCGCCGGTATATGGATGCGTTCCACGTAGTCCTGCATGGCGCGGTCATACACGCCGTCCTTGTCGCCGTCCGCGCTCGGACCGTGCCAGAACGTCGCCTGTTTCAGGCCTCCGGACAGACGCCCCGCCGCCTCGTTCCAGATCTGGAAGTAGCGCACGTTGTAAGGTGGCGCCGAATACTTGCGAACGACTGCATCAACGTACTGCGTCCACGCATCGACATCGACGGGCGCGGATTTCGAATCGTCGGCGATCGTGGCGTTCCAGCCCGGCGTGTAGGCCAGCAGCAAGAGCGAGCGAAAGCCATTGCGGTTGTTGCTGAGAAGCACCGGCGGCAGGTTGCTGTCGTACTGCGGACCCGTCCGGTCAACACGCATTGCGTCGTGCGCTGAATCAGGCTGTCCCGGACCCGCTACGTCGCGTCCCCAGGAAATGCCCATCTGCCGCCACATTGCAACGTCTTGCGGTGCACCTGCCCATCCATTGCTTCCGATCAACTGCGTCAGCCGGCGCGTGCCGGTGTTGCCTGGACCCGTCCGGTCAACACGCATTGCGTCGTGCGCTGAATCAGGCTGTCCCGGACCCGCTACGTCGCGTCCCCAGGAAATGCCCATCTGCCGCCACATTGCAACGTCTTGCGGTGCACCTGCCCATC
>NZ_JBSIPA010000007.1:0-47318 GCF_053574605.1 Caballeronia sp. M23-90
TGCTGGCGGTCGGCGTGTTGAACGGCCTCGTGATCACGCACATGCGGATCCTGCCGTTCATCGTGACGCTCGCAACAAGCCTCGGCGCGCACGGCATGGCGCTGTTGCTGGGCCATAACGATGCGGTATCGATTGCCGCGGCCGCCGATTCCAGTTTCGCCAACTTCGGCCAGGGCGACTTGTTCGGCTTGCCGATACCGGGAATCGTCGCCGCCGTGGCTGCGGTTTTAGGCTGGCTTGCGCTGAGAAGCACGCGCTTCGGACGACACGCGCTGGCGATTGGCGGCAGCGAAGAAGCATCGCGGCTGATGGGTTTGAACGTCGACCGGACACTGGTCGCCGTCTACGCGTTGAGCGGGTTGCTGGCCGGATTGGCCGGCGCGATCCTGGCCGCTCAATTCGGCGCGGGGCAGCCCAATGAAGGTATCGGCTGGGAGTTGTTCGCGATATCGGCGGTGGTGCTCGGCGGGACCTTGCTGACCGGCGGACAGGGATCGATTGCGATGACCATCGCCGGCGTTGCCTTGCTCGGGCTCGTGTTCAATCTGCTCAACTTCGAGAATGGTTTGGGCTTCATCAGCTTGTCGGCGTATTGGCAATCGGTGATACGCGGCGTGTTCCTGCTGCTGGTGATCGTGCTTCAGGCCAGGGTGCTGAAGAAACGTGTGACGGTGACGAAGCTCGCGCATTGAGATGATTGCGCAAGCTCCGGGTTGGACAATCTGCTAACTTACGATGTCCGACCCCGCCACGAAACCACGCCATGTTCGACCTTTTCGACGACATCCCGAAGCCGGACATCGACTGGCTGCCTGAGTGGCTGGATGCGGCAGCGGCGTCGGACATCATGGCCGCGCTGCTCGATGAAGTCACGTGGCAGCAGGACATCATGAACACGCCCGGCGGGAAGAAACCCTTTCCGCGCCTCACCGCGTGGCAGGGCGACCCCGGCGCGGTCTATTTTTACTCAGGCATTCGCAACGTTCCGAAACCGTGGACACCGACGGTTTTATCGTTGAAAGAGAAAGCCGAAGCAATCGCCAATACCGCTTTCAACAGCGTGTTACTCAATCGCTACCGGACCGGTCAGGACAGCATGGGCTGGCACGCCGATAAAGAACGTGAACTCGGCCCCGAGCCGGTGATCGCATCGGTAAGTCTCGGCACCACGCGGACCTTCGAGTTCCGCCACACGAAGACACGCCAGATGCATCCGCTGCAACTCACGCATGGCAGCTTGCTGATCATGCGGGGACGCACGCAACTGGACTGGGCACATCGTGTGCCGAAAGAACCCGAAGCGCGCGGCGAACGCGTCAACCTCACCTTCCGCTACGTCGACGCGACAGCAAGTACGCGTTCACGATCTTCCTGAGCTAACGCTTCGCCACGAAATCAATCTCCACGAGTGCATCGCGCGCCAATCCCGTTACGCCGATGCACGTCCGCGCCGGCAACGGCTTCGGCTCGAAATAGCTCTTGTAGACGGTGTTCATCGCCGGGTAATCGCGTTTGAATTCGGTCAGGAAAATCCGCACATTGACCACGTTATCCAACGATAACCCCACGCCCTCCAGCACGAGAATCAGGTTATCCATCACCCGGCGCGTCTGCGCTTCGACGCCTTCGGGCAAGGGCTTCGAATCATCGTCGGGATCGGTCGGCATCTGGCCGGTGAGGAACACCCAGCCATCGGCTTCCGCCGCGTGGGAAAAAGGTGCGACCGGCGTGGGGGCGGCATCGACCATCGTAAAGGTGGGTAAGCTCATTGTGTCTCCTTGAAAAAGCACAGCCCGTTACCGTAACGGGTCAAAATTCAAGTCGCTTCGCAAGAAGCATTCACAATGCAGGCGTGACCATTTAATCGCAGGCCCGCAATGCTCCCTCTCCCCGTTCTCACCGATGCCGTAATCCGCATGTTCTGGGCGCTTGCGATAGGTTGCATCATCGGCGTGGATCGCGATCTGCACGGCAAACCTACGGGCATGAAGACGCTCGGGCTCGTGTCGCTCGGCGCTTGCCTCACGACCATGGCCGCGATGGGCTTCGCCACGCAAAGTGCAACGATGAGCAGCGACGTTTCGCGTGCGATCCAAGGGATTGTTACCGGCATCGGCTTTCTGGGCGCGGGCGTGATCGTGCAAACGCCGGGGCAATACCGGATTCGCGGGCTGACCACGGCGGCATCGATATGGGTGACGGCGGCGGTAGGTATCGTCTGCGGGCTGGGGGTGTGGAGCGTTGCGCTGATCGCAACTGTGATGTTGATCGTGTTGCTGGTCGTTGGACGGAAGGTCGAAAAGGCACTGCACAGACAATGGATAAAAAAGCCGCCTGCCGAACGTGCAGCAAGCTCAGATCTGGAAGACCTCGGTTGACCATCGAACCATACAAACGCATTACGAATCAACGGCATGCGGCTTGCTTAAAACAAGCACTAACAGGACGATCCCCCATGCCCAAGAAAAAATCCCCCGCCCTTCCCGGCATCAATGATCGTCAGCCGCTGCTCAACGCGCGCCGCAACATGAAGATGGCCGAATCCGCGCACGCCTACGTGCGCGGCAACACGAGCAAGTTCTATGAATGGCTCGACGGCATAGAAGGTCACACGCTTCCCGAGGGTCCGGCCATCTGGATCTGCGGCGATTGCCATACCGGCAATCTCGGGCCGGTTGCCAACACCGACGGCGAGGTCGAGATCCAGATTCGCGATCTCGACCAGACTGTGATCGGCAATCCGGCGCATGACATCGTGCGGCTGGGGTTATCGCTGGCGACGGCTGCGCGGGGTTCCGACCTGCCCGGCGTCACGACCGCACGCATGATCGAAGCGCTGTCGGAGGGCTACGAACACGCGTTCGATGCCACCACCAAGGATCGCCCGATCAAGAACACGAAGCCCGAAGCCGTGCGCGTGATGATGAAGGAAGCTGTGCGGCGAACGTGGCAGCAACTGGCGGTTGAACGTATCGACGATACGGAGCCGAGCATTCCCCTCGGCAAGCGTTTCTGGCCGCTCGATAAAAAAGAGCGCAGCGAGATAGAAGCCCTGTTCGAGCGTCGCGAGATCGCCGACATTGCGACGGCCCTGCGCAAGAATGCCGATGAAGAAAACGTCTCCGTCATCGATGCCGCGTATTGGGTCAAAGGCTGCAGCTCGCTCGGACGCTTGCGGTATGCGGTGCTGCTGGACGTCGATGGTGGCGTGGTGGAAGGCGACGACCTTTGTCTTATCGATATCAAGGAAGGGCTGAAGGCCGCCGCGC
Organism: Caballeronia sp. M23-90; assembly: GCF_053574605.1. Lineage (NCBI taxonomy): Bacteria > Pseudomonadati > Pseudomonadota > Betaproteobacteria > Burkholderiales > Burkholderiaceae > Caballeronia > Caballeronia sp. M23-90. Next base: position 3,270 of record NZ_JBSIPA010000007.1, read on the forward strand.
CGCGTTACCCCGGTCAGGACATGCCGCGCGATAACGGCGAGCGGATCGTCGAGGGCGCGAGGCATTTGACGCCGGCGCTGGGTGAGCGCATGCGTTCGGCGCGTTTGAATGATCGTTCGGTGGTGATTCGTGAATTGTTGCCGCAGGACATGAAGCTTACCGTCGAACAGCTCACGCAAGAGGAAGCGATGAAAGCGGCGCGTTTCCTCGCGATGGTGGTCGGCAAAGCGCACGCGCGGCAGATGGACAAGTCTGGGCGGCGCGCGTGGTTATCCGAGTTGCGGCGAGCGCGAAGCAAGTCGCTGGATGCGCCGTCGTGGCTTTGGAACAGCATCGTGGCGCTGGTGAGCAGTCACGAAGCGGGGTATCTGGAACATTGCCGGCGGTATGCGTTGACGCCGGCTTTGTAACGCCACAACGAAAGAGGCCACTCGGTGTGATCGAGCGGCCTTTTGAATTCTAGTATCCGTGGCGATCATGCCAACGATGCTCACGCCACTCATGATGCCGCCACTCACGGCGACGCCATTCGCGTTCACGCCAGCCATCGTCACGATAACCGCCGTAGCCGCCATACCCGACCACCACAGGCGGAGGCGGCGCCACGTAAACAGGAGCCTGCTGCGCGTAATACCCCGGCACGCCGATTCCCACGTCCACATTGACATGCGCTGAAGCCGCCGCCGATGCCATCAGTACGCCCAACCCCAGTACTGCACCCAGTATCTTCTTGTTCATCCAGTCTCTCCGCGCACTTGTCGTGCTCTTGGTGTATGCAGCCAAGTGTAGGAGCGACGTCTTGATACAGGTGCTACCGGAATGCGATAAAAGTAACCGAGCGTATCTTGAAATTAGAACCCCGCCGCCAGCCCATCCCTCCGGCAACATTGTGATCTCACACCGAACAAATACCACTCCCCATCCCAAAAACACGATGGCCCGGCAATCTGTTAGCTTCACTTTGAACGAAGGGGGCCATTTGGTGTTTGAAACGGAATGACCTCGTATGGGCGTGCCGCGAACGACCGTCGCGGTGCGTATAGACGAAGTGGATAGCATCGAGCAAGAGTGCATGAAAAAGTGCGACAACCCCAGATGTCCGATCTGTTACCCGAATTGGAAAGACGAACAGGCCGCTGCAAGAAAACGAGCGGACGACGACAAGCATGACTGCATTAACTGCTGGCGCGTCTATCAGAAGAAGGCCGAGGCTATCGTCTCCGTTGATGATCCCGTTGCACGCAACCGGCGCATCAATGCTGCCTATGCGCAGTTGTGGCTGGATGATCATCGATTTCAATGGGCCGGGCTCGCTGCATTTGCATCCAAGCAGGTAGGCTGCGGCTTGCTCAACGCCGCAGAAATGATTGGCAAGTCAAACCAGGAGCGGGACGCATATCAGCGCTGGGACAAAACCAGTTCGCCCCTTGAACGGCTTTCACCTTATGCCTCGCCTCGAATGCCGGTTACTGATCAGGCGTTTGGTGAGGGCGCTCGCAAGGTGTACGAGATGCTGGCGAAGGGAAACACTGCGCTGTTCCTCGATGTATGGCCCCTGCACATGTTTTATAAGGAATTCGGATTGCAAAGGTTTGACCGGTGCCTGACGGAGCGTGCTCAATTACGCGGATCGGTCACGTGGCCAATAGCCGATCAAGTTCCGTTCGGTACAGTCAAGGATGAAATCCGGCGCGGATTTAGCGCAATCGATGCGGGTGAACTCACCGAAGGCGTTGCCCAACTTGCTCGCCACGAACAACTCAATATCCTGCAACCTGCCATGTACGACGATTCGGGTTTTGCCATGCTGATGCGAGCAAATCAGTTTGCATGGGCCTTGAATATCCCGACCGGATCGGCGCGGGAAATCCAGTTGGCGCTCGTCAATCAATGCACGGTCGCGGGCGCGAATGGTAAATACGAAATTTTCAGCAGGCAGCCGTTAGCGAATCTAGCCAATGCGGATCAGAGAATGGCATTTGTGCTGAGGGCAGCGCAGCGGTTCGATGAATTGCTGCGCCATCCGATCGAGCAGCATTCCGTTGAAAACTCTTTGTTTTTGCTCGCGCGAAGTGGTGCACGATGACCAACGCGCGAACCAACAAATGGCTTCGGTGGGTTGCGTCCGTAGTTCTCGGATTGGCCGTTGTTGGGGCGCTCTGTGTCAAAGCGAAGCCGGCAGATGAAGTCATATTGACCATTGGCGAATCTTATACGCAGATACGGCAACAATCGCATTCGACACTACCGGTACTTACCAGCGAGAACAGGATTAACCTTTATGTTCGACGACCGGCCGTCCTAAGGTTTAGCGATCCACAATACGGGTTTGTGACGCCGGCTGCAAAATTCTTGAGCCTTTACGCGGACAAAAATGGCAATGTCGCGCAGCTCACCCTATCGCCCCAAGTAGAGACGCTGCCGCTCGACGAAGCCGTCTCAGTAGCCGTAAATTTGCAAGATCAACTCCGGCGTGCGCACTGGAGATCGATTCTCACCGTCGACCACCCGCCCATCATGAATACGCCAGCCATGCGCGCCGCAATACACTCGGGAGCCAACCCGCAGACTTTTTGGCTGGCTGGCGACCGATATCAGGTGTCTCTCGATATCCGCCGCTTCAATAGTGAGAGTTGGGGAAATGGCGAGCGATATCTAATAACTCTGCAGCTAAGCGGTCCACCTTTAATGACGGACCGGCTCAGCGATTGATGCAGCGGCCCTGCCGTTCGAATAGCGTATAAATTTCACGAACATGCACGGGCCCACAAATTAGAACCCCGCCGCCAACCCATCCCTCCGGCTATCGCTCGCAGCCACATAACCACGCTCGGGATCGTTGCGATCCAGCTTCCAGATGTACTGGCCTGAACCGAAGTCCATATAAGGATCATCGACCGATTTGATCGTGTGGCCGTACCCTTGCAGCGCCTTCACCGTATTAACGTCGAGCGTCGCTTCGACATCCACCGTGAAATCGCGATTGACCTTCCAGCGCGGTGCATCGCAGGCGGCTTGCGGCTGTTGGCCGTAATCGAGCATTCGCACGATGGACTGCAGATGCCCCTGCGGCTGCATGTCGCCGCCCATCACGCCAAAGCTCATCACCGCTTCTTCCGTGCCATTCACCTTTTGCGTGAGGAACGCCGGAATGATGGTGTGGAACGGACGCTTGCCGCCTTCCACCACGTTCGCGGATTTCGGGTCCATCGAAAAACCAAAGCCACGATTCTGCATGGCGATACCCGTGTCCGGCACGACCACGCCCGATCCAAAACCCATGTAGTTCGACTGGATGAAACTCACCATCATGCCGCGCTCATCCGCCACCGACATATAGATGGTCCCGCCCGCCGGCGGCATGCCGAAGTCGAAATGCCTGGCCTTGTTCGGATCGATGAGCTTCGCGCGCTCGGTGAGATATGCGTCGTCGAGCATTTGCTCGGGCGTGACGTCCATGGAGCGCGGATCGGCGACGTACTGGTAGACATCGGCGAAAGCAAGCTTCATGGCTTCGATCTGCAAATGCTGCGACTCGATTTTATCGACGGTCAGCGCCTTCACGTCGAACTTGTCGAGAATGCCGAGCGCGATCAGCGCCGCGATGCCCTGCCCATTCGGCGGAATTTCATGCACGGTATATCCGCGATAATCCTTCGAGATCGGCTCGACCCAATCCGCCTTGTAATTGCGCAGATCGTCGGCGGTCATTGCACCGCCGCCCTGCTTCGCGAACGCCGCGATCTTTTCGGCGATCTCGCCTTCGTAGAACGCGCGCGGACCTTTCTCGGCAATGGTGCGCAGCGTCTTCGCGTGCCCCGGATAACGCATCAGTTCGCTGATTTCAGGCGCGCGGCCGCGTGGCATGAACGTCTCGGCGAAACCGGGATAGTCCTTCAACTCGGGAATGGCGGCCGCCCATTTATAAGCAACGATGCTCGCCACCGCGTGACCACGCTCGGCAATTTCGATAGCCGGTTCCATCAGATCGGCGAACGGCAGCGTGCCGAATTTCGCGTGCAGCGCTTCCCATCCCGCGATCACGCCCGGCACTGTCGCTGCGTCCCAACCACGCTTCGGATTATTCGCGATGCCGTTCTGCTCGCCATACTTGTTCTTGAAGTAATCGACGTTCCACGCCGCCGGCGATACACCCGACGCGTTCAGCCCGTGCAGTTTCTTGCCGTCCCAGACGAGCGCGAACGCGTCGCCGCCCAGACCGCACGATACTGGCTCGACCAGCGTGATCGCTGCTGCGGCGGCGATGGCGGCGTCGACCGCATTGCCGCCCTTCCACAACATGCGCAAGCCCGCTTGCGCTGCAAGCGGATGCGAAGTGGACACGATATTGCGCGCGAACACCGGCAAGCGCGGTGTCGGATACGGGTTCTGCCAGTTAAAGCGGGTCATGGGAAACTCGTCTCTTTGATTAGTGAAAATGTTGCGGTTCGACAGTGTTCAAAGCTCGCGCGGATCGAGCGCGTCGCGCAGTCCGTCGCCGAGAAGATTGAAGCCGAGGACCGCGAGAAAGATCGCAATGCCCGGGAAAATCGACATCCAGGGCGCCTGGCTCACGAAGTCCTTCGCGGTGTTCAGCATCGATCCCCACGAAGGCGCCGGCGGCAATTGCCCAAGCCCGAGGAACGACAGGCTGGCTTCGGCAATGATCGCCATGGCGACGGTGAGACTCGCCTGCACGATGATCGGCGGCAGGACGTTCGGCAAGATGTATCGGACGATGATGCGGAAATGCCCGAGCCCGATTGCACGCGCGCCCTCCACATAATCCTCCGCTTTGACGCTGATTGCCTGGCCACGTGTCAGGCGCACGAAGCGCGGCATGGCCGAGACACCAATGGCGATCATCGCGTTGGTGAGGCTTGGGCCAAGGAACGCCGCCAGCGCAATGGCGAGGATCAGGAACGGGATGGACAGCAGGGCATCGGTAAAGCGGGAGATGACGCCATCGACGAACCGGCCGAAGTAGCCCGCGAGCAATCCCAGCGGCACGCCGATCACGACGGCGATTCCCACCGATACCACGCCCGCCAGCAACGAAGCCCGCGCGCCCCAGAGCAAACGCGTGAGGACGTCGCGGCCGAGTTCGTCGGTTCCGAACCAGTGACTCGCCGAGGGGGCCTGCCGAACTGTCATGAAACTCGCCTGAATGGGATCGTAGGGCGAGAGCCACGGCGCAAACACCGCAACGAGAATCACGAGCAGCACGATCGCCGCGCCCGCAACGGCCGCGCGATTGCGCATGAAGCGGCCGAGCGCGCGGTTGCGCTTACGCGGCAAGGCAGTTTCCACGATAGTCGCCATCAGCTTCTCCTCAAGCGCGGATTGAGGAGAATGTAAAGAACATCCGCGAACAGATTCACCACGATAAACCCGACCGCCGTGACCAGCACCACGCCCTGGACCACGGCGTAATCACGATTGAAAACTGCATCGACAACCAGCTTGCCGAAGCCCGGAATGGTGAATACTTGCTCGGTCAGCACGGCGCCCGCGAGCAACTCGCCGAACAGCAACACAAGCACCGTGACGATGGGAATCAACGCGTTGCGAAAGCCGTGCTTCACGACCACCGTGCCTTTCAACAACCCCTTCGCACGCGCCGTACGAATGTAATCGCTGCGCAAGATGCTGAGCATTGCGCTGCGCGTATGCCGCATCAACTGCGCGCCGAGCGCCGCGCCGAGCACGAACGCGGGCATCAACATGGTCTTGATGCTCAGCCAGAAGTCCTCGACAGGCGACACGTATCCCGACGACGGCAACAACTGCCATTTCACCGACACCACAAAAATCAAAATGATCCCGAGCCAGAAATTCGGTATCGACATGCCGGTGAGCGCGAGAATATTCGCGCCGTAGTCGAGCGCCTTGCCCTTGTTCGCCGCCGATAAAACCCCGAGCGGAATGCCGATCCCGATTGCGATGATCATCGCCATGACGGCGAGTTGCAGCGTCACCGGCAACTTCTGCGCGATGAGCTTTGTCACGGGAACATCGGTACGCAACGACGCGCCCAGATCACCATGAAAGATGTCCCGTACCCAAAGCGCGTATTGCACGGGCACGGGTTCATCGAGGTGATACTTAAGGCGCAACGTTGCGATGACTTGCGGATTCTGGTCTTCGCCGGCCATCGCCAGAACCGGATCGCCGGGAAGCATTTTTTGCAGGCCGAAGATCATCATCGACACCAGGATCAGTGTCGGGATCGCGACGAGCGCACGGTTGGCGATGATTCGCAACATGAACGGTTATCCCTTGATGCTTACGCCGCGCAGACGAATCAAGCCGTCAGGGTAAGGCGTGAAGCCCTGCACCTTCTTCGACATTGCGTACGGCCACGGCTGTGCGTAGAGATAGATGATCGGATCTTCGTCGGCCAGGATCTTTTGCGCGGCATCGTAAGCCGTCTTGCGATCGGCGACGGTCGACTTCACGCGGGCATCGTCGAGCAGCTTGTCGACGTCGGGATTGCAATAACGCCCGTAGTTCAGGTTGCCCTTGCACGTCACGAACTGATGCAGGTTGCCATCCGGGTCCGTGCGGCCCGACCAGCCGAGATAGAGCAATTCGAAGTCGCCCTTGGTCGATGCGTTGAGCGCCGCGGCGTAATCGGTCGGACGCAATTTCAGGTTGATGCCGGCCTCGGACAACATGGCTTGCAGCATCTGCGCCATCTGGTTCGATACCGTGTTATTGCCGAACGTCAGCTCCACGTCGAGCTTCTCGAAACCCGCCGCCTTGAGCAACGCTTTCGCCTTCGGGATATCACGTCTGGTGGTCTTCAGCGATGCATCGAAGTACGGGCTGTTCTTCGGGATCGCCTGATTGATCGGCGCGAAGATGCCGCCGCCGATGACCTGATTGATCGCATCGCGGTCGATTGCCAATTCGAACGCCTCGCGCACACGCTTGTCCTTGAACGCCTTCGGGGCACGCGCGCCGTTCGATACGTTAAACGTAAGGTCGTAGAAGCCTAAGCCGCTCATCGAAATGAAGTTGAGGTTCTTGTCGCTTTTCACCGATGCCACGTCGGAAGGTGCAAGACGTTCGAGCATATCGAGCGAACCGGAACGCAGGTTCGCAAGACGCACGGTGCTGTCCGGAATCGGCTGGAAGATGACCTTCTGGATCGGGTATTTGTCGGCGTCCCAGTAGCCCGCGAATTTCTCGAGCACGACGCGGTCGTTCTGCACGCGCTGCACGAACTTGTACGGGCCCGAGCAGACCGGATGCGTGGACACGCCGGCGTCGTCGGTCAGCGTCTTCGGCGCGAGCATCATGCCGGCGCGATCGGTGAGCGTGGCGAGCAGCGCGGCGTCAGGCGCCTTCAAAACGATGGCGACGGTGTTTGCATCGACAACATCCACATGATCGATCGACGCCAGCTCGCTTTTGCGATTGCTCGCCGGCATGGAGCGCGAACGGTCGAGGTTCGCCTTCACGGCGGCGGCGTTGAACGGTTCGTCGTCGTGGAACTTGACGCCCTGCCGCAACTTGAACGTGAGTGTCTTGTTGTCGGCGCTCATGCTCCACGAGGTGGCGAGCATCGGCACGATCTTCAGATCCGGGCCAATATCCACCAGCGAATTGCACAGCGAACTGAACACGATCCGGTCGACCACCTGGCTGCTTCGCGCCGGATCGAGCGTGCCGATATCGTCCTGCAGACCAATACGAATAGTCGAGCTTGTCTGAGCCATCGCAGCACTCGTGCTTGTCGCAAGCGTCGCGGCCAAAAGAAGTTTGCGCATCTGGAATTCCCCGTTTTTATCGTGTATTCGAATGTTCTTTGAGCGCGCCATCTACAGCCGTCTGACGCTGCCGATACACCGCGAGCCGCTCGGTCAGCTTCGGACTCACGATGGAAACAAGCGGCGCGCCACCGCCCGCGTTCTGGATCTCGCGCCAGAAGTGGCAGGCCACGCGATGCCCGTCCGGCCGAGTTTCGTTGACCGGCTGTTCGTCGGCGCAACGTGCTTTTGCATGCGGGCAGCGCGGATGAAAACGGCAACCGGAAGGCGGAGAAGTCGGGCTCGGCAAGTCACCCGTGAGCGATGCCTTGCTACGGCGCTGACGCGGACTGCTCGCCGGGATCGCCTGCAATAATGCTTGTGTGTAGGGGTGCAAGGGTTGATCGAAGAGATCGTCGACGTCCGCCATCTCCACGATTTCACCCAGATACATCACCGCGACGCGGTCGCTCATATGGCGGATCACCGCGAGATCGTGCGCGATCATGATCAGCGTGAGGCCGAGTTCCTGCTTCAGCGACTCGAGCAGGTTGATCACTTGCGCCTGCACGGAGACGTCGAGCGCGGACACGGGTTCGTCGCCCACGATCAATTTCGGCTCGCCAGCGAGCGCGCGAGCAATGCCAATCCGCTGGCGCTGGCCGCCCGAAAATTCATGCGGATAGCGCTCGGCATAACCCGGTTGCAGACCGACCGTACGCAGCAACTCGGCGACGCGTTCCTGCAGCGCCGCGCTTTTCGCGAGGCCATGCAACGCAATCGGCTCGCCGATGATCTGGCCCACCGTCATGCCCGGATTCAGCGATGCAAACGGGTCCTGGAAGATGATCTGCATCTCGCGGCGCAGACGCCGCATTGGCTCGGTGCCAAGATGCGTGATGTCCTTGCCCTGATACATCACGCGTCCTTCGGTGCTGTCTATCAGGCGCAGCAACAGGCGCCCGAGCGTCGACTTTCCGCAACCCGATTCACCGACGATGGCAAACGTCTCGCCCTGCTGCACGGAAAACGAGACGCCGTTCACGGCGTAGACGGTCGGCGCGCGCGTGAACATGCTGCGCGTGCCGCCAAAGTGTTTGGTGAGTTCCTGCGCTTCGATGATCGGCGGGTTCATGCGGCGGCCTCGTCATACAAGGCGACGGTCTCGACCGGCGCGACCCAGCACGCCACGCGATGCGAACCGTCGATCGTCTTGTCGGGCGGCGCCTGATCGATACACCGCTGCTCCACAAACGGACAGCGCGGCGCGAAGCGGCACCCCTTCGGCATCTGTTCGGGCGACGGCACCGAGCCGCGAATCGTCGCCAACGCCCCTTCGCGTTTTCCCACCGATGGAATCGCGCCCATCAAACCGATCGTGTACGGATGCTGCGGGTCATCGAAGATCTCATCCACCGATCCGTACTCCACGATTCGCCCCGCGTACATCACGGCGACGTGGTCCGCGACTTCCGCGACCACGCCGAGGTCGTGCGTGATCAGGACCATCGCCGTGCCGGTTTCGGCCTGCAGGTTGCGCACCAGCAAGAGAACCTGCGCCTGGATGGTGACGTCGAGCGCGGTCGTGGGTTCATCGGCGATCAGCAGTTGCGGGCGATTGGCGAGCGCCATCGCGATCATCACCCGCTGACGCATGCCGCCCGAGAGTTCGTGCGGATACGCGTCGAGCCGTTTTTCAGGCGCGGGAATGCGCACGAGGCGCAGCATTTCCAGCGCTTCCTTGCGCGCCGCCGCACCCTTCAATCCACGATGCCTTTGCACGCACTCCGCAATCTGATGCCCGATGGTGAACGCCGGATTGAGCGATGTCATCGGCTCCTGGAAGATCATGGACATGCGGTTGCCGCGGATATCGGCGAGTTCGCGTTCGGTGAGCTTGAAAAGATCGCGGCCGTCGAACAGCGCTTTTCCCGCGACGATATTCGCCGGCGGGCTCGGCAGCAAACCCATCATGGCCAGCGACGTGACGCTTTTCCCGCAACCCGATTCCCCGACGATGCACAGCGTCTCGCCCGCGTTCACCGAGAACGACACATCTTCAACGAGATTCGGCACATTCACAGCGCGCGAGAATTTCAGCGAGAAACCGCTGACTTCGAGTACGGGAATTTTCGTGGGCTGATTGAGAGGCGGCTGATTCGACGTCGACAAATTTCAATACTCCGCTGCACGACAAAAGGGATGCTCTTCACCAAACTTTCATCATCATTATGTCGGGCGCGATGCATCAGGAAATATTAAACTTTCTTTTCGACACTTAAAATTAACTTGAGTAACGCCGATGCCCACTATCCGGATGCTGAAGACCTTTCGCGCGGTCGCTCGGACTGGCTCTTTTGCCGCCGCCGCCGACAAGGTGGCGCTCACGCAGGCGGCTGTCAGCCTGCAGATGCGCGGTTTGGAACACGCGCTCGGGCGGCAGCTCTTCGATCGCAGCGCGAGGCAGGTCGTGCTCAGCCGTCAGGGCCGCGAAATCCGATCGAAGGTCGAGCAGATCCTCGATCTGCTCGACGAACTTGAAGCCACACCCGCGGATTCCATGCAGGGACCGGTCGCGATTGGCGCGGTGGTATCGGTGATCGGCGCATTGTCCTTGGGCGTGGCGCAACTCAAGACCGCGCACCCGGGGCTCGATGTGAGGTTGTTATCGGCGCGGTCGGACGAACTCACGGTGATGGTCGAGCAAGGTGAAGTCGATATCGCCGCCGTGGTGGCGCGGCCCGACCAGACGCTGCCCGACACGCTGAAATGGACGCCGCTTTACACGGAGAGGCTGATGCTGATCGTCAGCCGCGAAATCACCGATACCGATCCGCAGCGCATCCTGGCGTCGAACGGGTTCTTGCGGTTCGACCGGCGCGTGCGCACCGGCGTGGTCGTGGATCAGGCGCTTACGGCGCTCGGGCTGGAAGTGAAGGAGTATCTGGAGCTGAACTCCATCGAAACGATCGCGGCGCTGGTCAGGAAGAACGTTGGGGTGACGGTATTGCCGGAGCTACATCGCGCGGGGTGGCAGGCAGACCCGTCGCTGCGGTTGATTCCGATTGCGCACCCGCCGATCCTGCGTACTGTCGGAATGATCGAGAGGGCGTCGTACGGCCGCAGCGGGATAACGGCGGCGATTATCGAGACGCTCCACGGCTAGATTTGTAGGCGTATCCCGTCATCTCATTATTCGTCTATCCCGAAAACTGATTTGCGCCTATCGAATACAATAAATCGATAGTAAGGGTATACACTGCATTTCATCGACGCAGTGAGCAGAACCAACCAGCCACTGCGCCCCTTACAACGAAATATCGGAGCGCATCATGAAAAAGAACCTTATCGCCACGTTGTTGATCGCCACTTCCGCAGCCTTGGCTGCACCCGCATTCGCAAGCAGCGGCTACGGCCCGGCACCGTCGTATAACCCGACGGTCGGCGCACCCGCCTCGCAGCGCGGCCAAAGCGCACAAACCGTTGCCGCTGAAAACGCACAATCGGCCGCTGATGCCAAGTCGTACGGTGGCGTGCAGGACACGCAATCGCAATCGGGCAGCCGAGTTCGTGCGAACCCTACGCAGTCGCTGTACTCGCATAACTAAGCTCGATGAAATTGCGTGATATCGCGATCGTCAGCGTGACCCACATCCGCGACTAACGCAAAACGTAGGAAGCGGTAACGCCGATGCCGGATGGACTACAAGTTCATCCGGCGTCGGCTTTTTCATTGCAGGAAAAGATTGGGTAAGGAGTGCACGGCGCCGCGAGCGCGGCTTAATGTTGCCTTAAGGATCGCCGCTTACAGTAGCCACATGACCCCCCTGTTGTACCCCTCTTAGGCCGCCTAGCGGCCTTCTTTTTTGAGTCCGCAAAAAATGAAAACGCTTTGGCGATTGTGCGTGGTGGCGGGTTGTCTTATCGGCGGCGTGGGTCTTGCGGTCGGGCTCTTCTCGCTGATCCTGCACATTGCCTGAGCGTCACGCGTCTCTCATCTGCGCGTTCATGTTGAACGCCAGTTTCGTTGGTTGCCATTCCCCGGTCGTTGCATTCGGCAGCGGCTTCTGAAAACTTCCCATCAGCGCGTTCCATTCGGTCACTCGCGGATGAGCATCGGGACCGGCGACGAGTTTGCCGAAACTGAAATCCGGCTCCGTTTCAATGAGCATCACAAGCCGCGTGTCGCGCCGCCAGATCGTCATATCGACAATCCCGGACGCCTTCAACGCGTCCAGCACTTCGGGCCAGACAGCTTCGTGATAAGCATCGTATTGCGCGATGACCGCAGGGTCATCGCGCAGATCGAGCATCAGGCAATGGCGTGTAATGGACGCGCTCATCTTCAGGCGGCCGCGCGGGCATCCACACGAACATGCGTGCGTTGCGTCCCCTGAATGGCGTCCCAATCCCAATCGATACCAATGCCCGGCTCCATCGGCGCAACCGCGTAGCCGTGTTCGATTCGAACCTGCTTGCCCGTCAACGAATCTAGTTGCGGAATGTATTCAAGCCACGTGGCGTTCGGCACTGCCGCGCACAAGCTCACGTGCAACTCCATCAGGAAATGCGGACAGATCGACACGTTCATGGTTTCCGCGAGATGCGCCACTTTGAGCCACGGCGTGATCCCGCCGATGCGCGCCACGTCCGCCTGCACGATCGAGCAGGCATCCGCTTTCAGATAGTCGCCGAACTGCCCCGGGTGATACATCGATTCGCCAACCGCTATCGGCGTTGAACTTGCCGCGTTGAGCCGCTGATGCGCGGCGATGTTTTCAGCGGGCATCGGTTCTTCGAGCCACGCAAGACGCAGCGGCTCGAAAGCATTCGCGCGGCGGATGGCTTCGGACAGCGTGAAACCCTGGTTGGCATCGACCATGATTTCGAAATCATCGCCCATGGCTTCGCGCACGGCGGTCAGCCGGCGCATGTCCTCGGCCAGATGCGGCCGGCCGACCTTGATCTTCGCGCCGTGAAAACCGGCGTCGCGTGCCTGGAGGGTCTGATCGACGAGTTCCTTCGCCGATAAATGCAGCCAGCCGCCCTCTGTCGAATACGTGCGGGTGCGCGGTTTCGCGCCGCCCGCCGCGATCCACAACGGCACGTTCGCGACGCGCGTATTGCGGTCCCACAGCGCGGTGTCGATAGCGGCGAGCGCCAGGCTCGTAATCGCGCCGACGGCCGTTGCGTGCGTATGAAAAAACAGGTCACGCCAGATTGCTTCGTATTCCGATGGATTTCTTCCGATGAGTTGCGGCACGAGATGGTCGTGCAGCAACGCGACGATCGACGACCCGCCCGTGCCGATGGTGTATGTATAACCCGTGCCCGTGCTGCCATCGCTGCAATGGATCGTGACGAGCACGGTTTCCTGGACCACGAACGACTGGATCGCGTCCGTGCGTTTGACCTTGGGTTGAAGATCGACCTGACGGATGTCGACGGTATCGATAGTTGCCATTTCCTGTTTCCTCTAAAGCCTGGGTTCAACCGATTCGTTCAGCCTTTGACGCCGCCGAGCGTCAGCCCCGCGATCAAATGTTTCTGCACAATGAAGGTCAGCACGATTGCCGGAATGATGATGATCACCGCCATCGCGCACATGCCGGCCCAATCGACCGAAAATTGCGCGGTGAAATCCATGAGCCCGACTGGAAGCGTTTTTGTATCGGGGCTTCGGCATAATTGCGTGGCGAGCGCGAACTCGTTCCAGCTCGTGAGAAACGCAAAGATCCCCGCCGATGCAATGCCGCTTTTTGCGAGCGGCAACTCGATGCGCCAGAAGGCTTGCCAGCGATTGCAGCCATCGATCTGCGCGGCTTGAGACAACTCGATCGGCACTTCACGAAAGAAGCCGTCGATAAGCCAGACGGTGAACGGCACGTTCATCGCGAGATAAACCAGGATCACGCCAATGCGTGTGTCCAGCAAACCTGTCCATGCCCATAGCATGAAGATGGGCAACGACAACGCAATGCCCGGAATGGCGCGCGTCAGCATTAGCGTGACGAACATGACCTTCTTGTGCTTGAAGTCGAAACGCGCGAACGCATAGCCGCCGAGTACACCGACGGCGAGCGCTGCGGCCGTGCTCACGCACGAAATGATCACGGAATTGACGAAGTACTGGCTGATGGGCAGCGACGCCATTTGTCCGTAACCAAACATGCTCTTGAAGTTATCGAGCGTGTAGCTCGAACCCGCGAACGGCGACTGATTGGAAAGAATCGCCACGTTCGATCTAAATGCATTAAGCACCACCCAAAGCCCCGGCAGACAGATGACCGCCATGACGATGAACACGCCAAACCACATTGCCGACTTGCGCATGAACGCGCCCTTGATTGCCATATCGCTCATAGTGTCAGGCAGGCCCCATGTGTTTGCGCGCACCGCTCAGCTTGCGGAAAAAGTACAGCGTGAAGAGGATCGACACGAGCACCGATACATACGCAATCGCGTTTGCGTAACCCATGCGTGAATCGTCGTAAGCAATTCGGCCGACCATCGTCCAGAGCAACTCGGTGCGTCCGCCTGGGCCGCCGTTCGTCATGATGCGAACGATGTCGTAAGCGCGGCCGACATCGAGTGAACGAATCGTCATCGATATATAAATGAACGGCATCAGGTAAGGCAGCGTCACATAGCGGAAGGTCTGCCATGACGTGCAGCCATCCACCTTCGATGCTTCTATGGGGTCCTTCGGCAACGCCATCAAACCCGCCAGCAGGATCACCGCGAAGATCGGCGTGGAGTTCCAGACCTCCGCCGCAATCAAAGATGCAAGCGCCGAGTTTGCATCGACCAGGAAAGGGAATGCCGACTTAGCGCCGAACAACGTCTGCATGAGGTTGTTCACAATGCCCGTGCTGTCGTTGAGCATGAACTTGAACTGGAAGCCAACTAGCACGGGCGAAAACATCATCGGAAACATCATCACCGTGCGCAACGCGCGCTGCCCTTTCGTCACTTGATTGAGCAACAGCGCAACGCCGAGACCGAGCACGAGTTCCAGATTCAACGCGACGGTGAGGAACAAGATGGTGCGTCCGAACGCGGCCCAGAAGTCCCCGTTCGCAAACGCGCGTTCGTAGTTGCGCCAGCCAATCCAGTGCGACAGCGTGTCGGGATCGGTCAGGCGATACGCCGTGAAGCTCGTATAAAACGAGAACAGCAGCGGCAGCACGACCACCAGTCCGACCGCGAGGAACGCGGGCAGAAGCAGCTTGATCGGCAGCGGAATGCGCCAGCGCGGTGTTGCCAGAGCGGGTTCGCCGCCGATCGAATAAGGCGTGTTGGATTGCATCGAAAGCCTGATGATGTTTGGTCGAGCGTTACTGGTCCGCCGCGTCCTGCATGATGTCGGCGACTTTCTTCGCGGCTTTGTCGAGCGCTTGCTGCGAGGTTTCATCGCCGATGATCGCCTTCTGCAATTCCGGCCACAATGCGTTGGAAATTTCGTTCCATTGCGCAATGCGCGGCGGCGTGAACGAGTCTTCCTTCGCGGCCTGGCTGAACGTCGCCACCGCGTCCGCCATGAAGTGATCGTCCTTGGCCTTGAACTCCTGCACGATGGCCTGCTGCGCATCCACGCGCGAAGGAATGGAGCCGAGCCGCGCCTCCACGAGTTGCGAATCCTTGCTCGTCAGGAACTGGATAAAACTCGCTGCAACATCAGGCCGCGCACACACTTTGGTGATCGAAAAGCTGTGCGAGCCGGACCACCCTGGGCGCTTGTTCGCAGCACCCAACGGCGCACGAACCACGCCCACATTTCCAGCGAGCTTCGACGTCTTCGGGTCGTTATAGAACGATGCGAATCCCGGCCAGTCGAGATCGAGCGCGACCTTGCCCGATGCAAAGTTGTTGCCGAGATCGTCCCAGACGTAGCTCGGAACGCCCTTCGGAACCACGCCGGTTTTGTACAGGTTCACGAACCAGTCGAGGGTCTTCACGCCAGCCGGCGAGTTGAATGTCGGCTTCATTTTTGCATCGAATAGCTGACCGCCGTTGGCGACCAGCAATGAATAGAACGTGCCTGTCAGCGCTTCGTCCTTACCCGGGAATTGTGTGCCATAGAAGTTCGGCGCCTTGGTGAAGAACGTCGCTTGCTGCGTGAAGTCGGCAAAGTTTTTTGGCGGCGCCAGATCCTGCCCGAACTTCTTCTTGTATGCATCGCGATTGGCGGGATCGGCGTATGCAGTCTTGTTGTAGTAAAGCGCTTCAATGTCCGTTGATCGCGGAATCTGTACGAGCTGGCCCTTGACTTCGGACTGCTTCAGCAACGCGGGCGCAAACGCCGAAAGATAGGTTGCCGGGAACAGGCCCTTGAGGTCACGAAAGATGGGATATTGCGCGGAGAAGTTCGTATGATTCGACGACACGCAATAGTCGATATGTTGCGAAGCGATGTCCTGCTTCAATTCACGATCCAGCTCGAAGTGACTCTTGCGCGAGATGATCTCCACCTTCGCGCCGGTCTCTTTTTCCCACAACGGAATGCGTGTATAAAGCGCTTCGTATTGCACGCCGCCGATCAGCTTCACGCGCAGCGTATAGCCTTTGTATTCGTTATCGGCGCGTGCTCCGGTCGTGGCGATCAGTCCCGCCAAAGCCAGCATGGATACGGCGATCTTCACTGCGGTTTTCATTGAATCCTGGCGCATGATGCGTCTCCTTTGTTATATGTCTTCGCTCGGTTCTCAACGCAGCCTGCGGCTGGTGTCGGTATCGAAGATCAGGGTGTTGTCGAGTTCCGCGGCCAGCCGGACGTTCTGTGCGGGCTTGAGCGGCAGGCGTCCGTTCACGATCACGCAGCAACGTTGTCCCGCGACGGTGCCGAACAATTCAGTCGATGCACCCGTCGGTTCCACCACGTCCACATTGAATGGAAGGCCGCCGGCATCCGCCACCAGAAGATGTTCGGGACGCACGCCGACCGTTACGTCCTGTCCATCGCGAGCGTTGACGACCGGCACTTGCAACGAAAAATCACCGATACGTACGCGCGCTCCGCCGCCTTGCAGTTCGTATTTGCCTTTGAAGAAGTTCATGGAAGGCGACCCGATGAAACTCGCCACGAACAGGTTGTCCGGGTCATCGTAGAGTTCGAGCGGCGCGCCGATCTGCTCGATCACGCCGCCATTCAACACCACGATGCGATCCGCCATGGTCATTGCCTCGATCTGGTCGTGCGTCACGTAGACCGTCGTTGCGCGCAGACGTTGATGCAGCGCCTTGATCTCCGCGCGCATTTGCACGCGCAGCTTGGCGTCGAGATTGGACAGGGGTTCATCGAAGAGAAACACCTTCGGGTCGCGGACGATTGCGCGCCCCATTGCCACCCGTTGACGCTGGCCGCCCGACAAATGCCGCGGATAACGGCCGAGCAAGTCCTGAAGCCCAAGAATGGTCGCGGCCTGATTGGCGCGCGCCGCGATTTCATCGGGCTTCAGATCACGCAACTTCAGCGCAAACGTGAGGTTCTCCAGCACGCTCATATGCGGATACAGCGCGTAGTTCTGGAACACCATCGCAATGTCGCGATCCTTCGGCGGCAGGTCGTTGACCACGCGTCCGTCAATAAGAATCCGGCCCTGCGTCACGCCTTCCAGTCCGGCGAGCGCGCGCAGCAATGTCGACTTGCCGCAACCGCTTGGTCCTACGAGCACGAGGAACTCGCCGTCCTTGACCGTCAGGTCGATCTGCTTCAACACCTGCACGGCGCCGAACGATTTCTGCACCTGCTTGAATGCCACTTCAGCCATCAGCGTTACCTCGTTTGTCGACCGGCGTCAGCATGTCCGCGCATCTCGCAGACTCGTTTTCCACCGATGCAAATCATTTTAAAGATAAAACGGTCTTTCATAGATGAATTTACGTCGGTGTTTTCCCGAGGATCGCATGCGCGCGTTTTCGGCCGGAGATGCCGCTTTTCCCGGTCTACAATCACGCCACGCAAGTACGCACAACTTTGGAGGGATCTTGGACAACACGCGATATTCGGCGCCGGCGCTCGAGAAGGGGCTGGACATCATCGAATTGCTGGCGGGTCATCCGGAGGGGTTGTCGCTGGCGGATCTCGGCAAGACGCTCGGGCGCACTACAGCGGAAATCTTTCGCATGGTCGTGACGCTGGAAGCGCGCGGATATCTCCTCGCGATAGGCGATCGATACGTGTTGTCGCTCTTGCTTTTCCAGCTCGCGCATAGACATCAGCCGGTTCGATCGCTCGTGACTACCGCGCTGCCCTTGATGACGCAACTCGCCAACGACGTGCGGCAGTCGTTCCATCTATGCGTGTATCAGGACGGCCGCGTGTTGATTGTCGCGGGCGTGGAAAGCCCGGAACGTTTTGGATTTTCGTTGAAGGTGGGCACGTTGATCGGCATGACCGATACCGCTTCGGGTCAGGTCCTCATGGCGTTCCAGGAGGAGCTTGAAAGAAAGCGCATGTTGAAGCTCCACGTTCCGGTAGACGGTGAACTTCCCGTCGATGCAAAGCAGCTCGCCGCCGATCTCGCGCGAATCCGCGAACGCGGACATGCTCGCATGCCGAGCCGGCAAGTCAGGGGCGTGAAGAATCTTGCCTACCCGGTGTTCGGACGAACCGGTCACGCGATTGCCACGTTGACGACGCCGTTTATAGAACGGATCGATAATGCGCCGGTACCCGCCATGAACGAAGTCGGCGAACGGATGAAAGCCGCAGCGCAAACGCTGACCGAATTGATGGGATTGAATGTGTATTGGGAACCGGGCGCGAGCGGCAACTGAGATTTGCATTGCATATTTAAGCAAACTCGAGCGTTCATGAGCAGCGCCGCCGACGACAGGACGTCTCGCCACGTCCAGCCGCCGGCACACGCCACCTCTCCCCTCGGATTTGCTGCTCCCCGATACTCCGATGCTTTCCTGAGCTGATGTCAGTTTGTCCCCGTCGCATCGTTGACTGTATTTAGCCACGCGCGTGCAGTTGGCGCATCCCCACATATGTATGGATAGGAATGGAGCCAGCCATGACAACCCGCCTTCCCGAGTTCGATCCAGCCCTCGCGACCGACGAGCAAAAAGCCGTGCTCGATGAAATCCTTTCCGGTCCTCGCGGCAATCTCAATGGTCCGTTTCTCGGCTGGATCCATAGTCCGGAGCTGGCGCAGCACGCTCAACGCCTCGGCGCGTTCTGCCGATACAAAACGGGCTTGCCGCTTCGGCTTTCAGAGCTTGCCATTCTGGTTACCGCGGCGCGCTGGCAGTCTCAGGCAGAGTGGTACATTCATTATCCGATCGCGCTCGAAGCGGGTCTTCCGGCCGCGATCGCCGATGCCATCCACGACAACCGGCCGCCCGTTTTCGAAGACGCGGACGACGCCCTGATCTTCGATTTCGCCACGCAGCTCTTCGAAACAAAGCGCGTCACGGACGCGACCTTCGATCAGGCGGTGGCGCGCTTCGGGCACGTAACCGTGATCAACCTCGTCGGCTTGCTCGGCTACTACGCGCTCGTTGCAATGACGCTGAACACCTTCGGCATGCGCGCGCAAGGACAAACCACGTTGCCGTTTCCCGAGTAACTCAAATACTCAAGACCGCACCATCGACGAATCCATCTCACCGAACTCAAGCGGCAATGGTTCGACGGGATAGCCGCGCCGGACCCATTCGTCGAGCCCGCCGTACAACGCCCGGACATTCACAAAACCCTTCGCGCGCAAGCGGCGGCAGACTCTGCGGGCGGTGACATCGTTGGAATGGGAACAGTACACAACAATCGCGCTTGCCCGAAGCGATCTGTCGATGGTTCCGGGCGAGTCCGGATCGAGCAATCTCGCGCCCGGAATCCGCACGCTCTGCTCGTCGCGATCGGCGTGCTTGCGTGCATCGATGATCAAGGGCGGCGAAGCCGATTTCATCATGCCATCCAGCTTGCGCGCCGTAACGACTCTGCGGCGCAGCCAACGCCTGATGCGCCAGCGCAGCACGAACCGATAGATCAAGTAGAGAAGCGCCGCCGCTGCGAGGACGTCGAGAATAGACGCGCCGTATGGCCGCAACACCATCAGCAGCATGGCAAGTTGCTGCTCGAAAAGCGCGCCGCCCAGCAACCAGAATGAAGCCCATACGATCGTGCCGACCGCATCCCATGCAACGAACCTGACCGGCGAAATCACGGTCGTGCCCATCAGCGGCGGTGTAATGAGCGCGAGTCCCGGAACGAACTTCGCCACGGCGACGATAGCAATGCCAAAGCGCTCGAACAGGCTGCGTGTGGTGCGGATGCTTGCATCGACGGAAAGCGAGCGGCGCGCGAAAAAATCCGTGAGACGCGCGCCGTAGATCCGCCCCGCCGAGAACCACGCGAAATCGCCGATCAACGCCGCCACCACGGCCGCGAGCAACACGTGCGAAAACGCGAGAAGACCGGCCGCGATCGCAGAACCCGCAAACAGAAGCACCGGGATGATCGGCAATGGCACGCCAAGCCGCGTCACGAGCACGTTGACGAAGACCACGGCGCTGCCCCAGGTGGTGATCGCCGACGGTGGAATCTGAATCAAGTGGCCGTCTCCCGAAACCCTTCATTACGCGATGCGCGCGTCGCAACCGGCGCGTTCAATGTCCTTCCGATGCAACCAGCGTGACCGGAATGCCACCGCAACCGGCGCTTCTCGCGACCTCCAGGTCGTGCCACGGCGATGTATCGTTGTGGGTTGCAATCATCGACGCAAGGCCTTTGTCCGGTCGCAAGACATTGAACGGCCACGTGGGACGCACGAGCCGCTCGTGAACCAGCGCGCCGAGCCAGATCGGCGTGGGCGACTGGCCTCCATGATGCTCGACCACGAAGTTCGTCGGCCAGAAGCGCAGGACGTCGCGCTCGTCCGCGCTCAGGTGCGCACGCGTGAAGACGAGCGCCGACGGTTCGCCGTTGTTCAGACGCGGCAGCACGGGCAACTCGGTCGCCGTGGCAGTGGGCGACACCAGCGACAACACGCTGCGGGCTGTTAGATGCGTGCCTTCCGTCCATCCTCGATCCTTCAGTTGCGCGCTGATTTGCGCGGCCGTTGCGCTCCATTGAATGGTGATCGGTTCTCGCCGGTCGCCATCCATGCTGGATCGATAGCAAGAAAAGGTCCGCCATACGGTATCGGTCCATTGCATCGCCGTTACCTTCGTCGGCGCCGGCGCCGATTCGTGCGCCGTCGCCTGAATGCTCGCACCGGATTGCAACACGACGCTTACGCCGACCAGCGTCAAAACGATGATGGGCATCGCCGGACGCGCGGGCGGTTTCGCCGGATACCGCCACACGGCGGTCAGCGCGATCAGGAAGACCCATGTCGCCGCTAACGCAGCGCCGCCGACTGCATCGGAGAATGTGAAGTTGCCGAAGTACACGCCCGCGAACGCGACTGAAAACAGGATGGCGACGGTTGCCATCGCGGTGAGGATTCTCGCGATCATCCCCACCCGGCGCGCGATCAGGAACGCGAGGAATCCATAAATGACGACGCTCGCCGCAACGTGATTGCTTGGAAATGCGCGCAGCCCGGACGCGATTTCGCCCGGCAGCGGATGCAAGGTCGTGATCTGGATTGCGAGGATCAGCAATTGTGAAAAGGCAACGGCGGTCAGCCAGTACGCCATGGTGCGCCATCGACGCTCGAGCGCCATCCACACGACCACGAGCACGGTAAGCGCGCCGAGCGTCGGAACGCTGCCAAGCGTCGCGAACACGGCAAGGACGGCATCGCCCCATGACGACCGGAAGGCCTGGAGGAACCGGTACACCGATACGTCGACCTGAACCAGCGGATCGCCGTGCGACACGTCGTGCAGCGTGGAAAAAAATACGCTCGCCGACACCAGCAACAACACGGAGATGACAGCAATAAGCGCCGCGGCCTGATGCTTCGGATCGAGCACGCCGAGCACCACGCGCCCTGCGAAACCCCGGTCATGGCGACGCGCCCAGTCGAGCACGTTGCGCCGCGAAGTGTCGGTCCAGGCGCGCGCATGAGACACGAGCAGCGTGGTGAGCTTGAGTGTGAGCCAGGTCACCGCGACCGCGATCGCGAGCAGGACGACGAGCCTGAACGATACGGCGCCCGCAAGTTCTATCGATGCCCCGAAGACAACGCCAGGCAGGATATGCAAAGGCGCCCATATCAGCGCGGAGAGAATGTTGATTGCGAGAAAGCGGGTCGAGGGCATGCCTAGCATGCCGGCGACCACGGGCACGACCGCACGCAATGGCGCGATGAACCGTGCAAAGATCACGCTCTTGGCGCCATGCTTTTCGAAGTAGCGCTTGCCAGCCGCCAGCATGCCGGGATGCGTTCGAAACGGCCGCAATTGCGCGATGCTGTTCTTGTAGCGGCATCCGAACCAGTAACTGGCGGCGTCGCCGGCAACCGCGCCCGCGATGGCGCATGCGAAGACCCAGCCAAGATTGAGCACGCCGGTGCCGACCAGTGCGCCGGCCACGAACATTGCCGTGCTGCCGGGTATGAATGTGCCGATGAACGCTATCGATTCAAAAAATGACGCGAGCACGACGACCGTCAGCGCCCACCCCGGGTGGCCGGCCAGGACATGCAGCAACTTGAAATAGGCATGCTCCATCTTGCGTCTCCGGACCCTGCGCTTTTGTCGGATTCTAAGGCTGTTTAGGTTGGCGGGAGAGGGGTATCGATCCGGTCATCCATACCCGGTAACTCTGACTCTAAAGCGTCTCTTTGCCGTGCTATCAAGCAAAAATGTCTGCGCATGGAATGCTCATTGCTCAAGAGAAACATCCCACAAGCAAAATGCTGCTCCTGTAACATAAATGCACGATTATCCCGTTACGGTTAACTGAATGGAAAATAAATCATTGGAAGAACGCCTTCGTCTGCAGGCTTATCATCTGTGGGAAGCAGATGGCCGTCCACATGGACGCTCCGACGAGTATTGGCAACGAGCGCGCGAACTCCTTGAACGCGAGACATCGGCGGATAGCGCAAGTGGTGCGCCTGCCAAGAAGACTACGCGGACCAAATTGAACGCGGCGCCTGTTAATACGGATCACGTCGACGCGCCGAAAGCCAAACCCAAAGCGGCAAGCAAACCGGTCGCCAAGAAAGCCGCAAAGCCCAAGGCCGCGGATGCAGCTGAGAAGAAACCAAAGGCTGTAGCCGAAGCGCCGGCCAAGCCGGCCAAGAAGGCCGCGGTAAAACCCAAAACCGCCACCGACGCAAAGCCTTCCGGGAAGGCGGCGCCGAAGCCAGCAGCTAACGCGACAAAGGCAGCCGCTAAAGCTCCGAAGAAATAAAAAACAACACTTGAGCCGCGATGTTTTATCGGCGAATGGCAGCGCGTTTTGCGCTGCGTTTCATGGAGCAATCATGCGTAAGGTTTTAGCCGCAGTTTTATTGATCGCGGCCGCAAGTGCGATCGTGCCAACAGAGGCAAGTGCACGGCCGCGTCAGGAATGTCGGCGCGTCTGGGTTAATGGTCATTATGTGCGGCGCTGCCGTCCAATTCCGCCGCCGCGGCATCACCATCACCGGCCGCCGCCGCGTCACCGTCCGCCGGCGCATAGGTACTAAGCCGTTTCCAGCGATCCGCGTTCAGCGGGTCGCTGCTGTCTTGCCATCTATGAATCCAAAGAATCAAGTGCTCACAGCGCGCAACTAACCTTGTCTTCAGTATCTGCAAATAAACGCAACGAATCCGCAGATACATTGGCAATTAAAATCAAGACAGTTTGAGTCTCTTCCGCAATGAGTAAGCGCGTGGCATAGTGCGGAAAATGACTTCTTAAGGAACCCAAAATGCCTACCCTTGAACAGATTCAGGCCAAGCTGAAAAAACTCAAAGCGCAAGAGGAGACGTTAATTACAAAGCGCAATCAAACGGTCCTCAACGATATCCGCAAGCTCATGGACAAACACGGTCTGACGACCGCTGACATAGAAGCCCACGCTTCATCGCCTGCGAAACGCCGTGGACGTCCGGCGGGATCGACGGCAAAACCCAAGGCAACGCGATCCGTCAAAGCGAAATCCGCAAGCAATGGCAAGCTGCCCGCGAAGTATCGTGATCCCAAGACTGGCGCTACGTGGAGCGGATGGGCGCGGCCGCCCGCCTGGATCAAGGACGTAAAGGACCGGACGAAGTATTTGATTGATGGCAGTGCTGGAAACGGCACGGAAGGCTAAGCGGCGGACAAAAGCTTCCAGAACCTGGTCAAAAGCTTCTGACGCACGGGAGCGGCAGTATTGAATAATAAAAGCCGCTCAAGCTGACCCGTCTTTACCGATGCCCACCACCACCGCCTCCGTGCCCACCGCCGCCCCCATGCGCGCCACCGGACCATTGGCCACCGTGACCGCCATATCCGCCACCGTGCCCATGGCCACCCCAGTAACCGCCATGACCACGGTCGTAATGACCGCCGCCCCATCCGCCGCCGATATAAACGCTGCTATATGCAGGCGCGTAGCCGTAATAACCAGGCGCGGCGTAGCCTGGACCGTAAGGCTGGCCATATCCGTAACCCGGCGCGACAACGCAGCCGCCGAGCGAAGCCAGACAAAGTGCCAATGCAATTGACTTGAGCATGTGATCGTCTCCCGTACTTATTAAATAGGAACCGAATACCGTTGCTTAGTTCAAGCGCAATTGTGTCCTTGGATTACGATACCGAGCCGGTTTCCGGGGAATGACCCCCGTATTGCATTACTGCACGGTCTTGGAAGCGCCCGGAGCGTTGTTAGGTGCCATGGCGTCCATGCTCGTGCTTTTGTCCATGGTTGGGTTTTGCGCAGTACTGGACGTGACACTATTGGTGCTCGATACCGGATCGCCCCAGTGCGTCATTCCCGCCGTCGCCGCTCCATGCGCATTTCCGCCGCCGGTACCGCCCTGACCGTTGCCGCCACCTTGTGCGAATACCACAGCCGAAGCACACAGCGAAGCCACCGAAACGCCCGCCACCACAACTCTCAGCATTGCCTTTTTCATGGATGTTCCCCTTAAGGCGCGAGTGCGAAATTGCGTCGCGTCAGAGCTATATACGTGGCTTACAGGACGCTGGATGCAGCGTGGGAATTTGAAGTTTCATTTCGGATTGGTTTGACTCGTGCAAAGGCGAAAACAAATCGCGCTGCAGAGCGCGATTTATCGTCCAACATGAGTTATTGCTTTTGCATCGTCACGATCGTCATGGTGCCGCTCACGTCTTCAACGCGCACCTTCACTTTGTCGCCCTCGTGCGCCTGCTTGAGCATTGCAGCGTCTTTCGCCTTGAACGCCATCGTCATGGCCGGCATGCCGACGTTTTGCAATGCGCCGTGCTTGAGCGTGACCATGCCGGACGCGGTATCGACTTTCTTGATTTCCGCATCGGTCAACGCGCCTTTGGTCGACGCAGCCGGACTCGTCATTGCCCCGTTCATTTTCATGCCGGCCATGTCGTCGGCAAGAACTGATTGTGAAACGGCGAGCGCAGCACTGAGTGCCATCGTTAGACAAACAAGCTTCTTCATTTGATTTCTCCAGATTGAGTAGAAGGCACCAACGTGCCAAGGGGATGCCGCAACTGCCGGCGCTTCACGAGCAACCATGCAGCGGGAATGACGAACATGGACAAGAGCGGCGCTGTGACCATGCCGCCGACCATGGGTGCAGCAATGCGCTGCATGACTTCCGAGCCCGCGCCGTGGCCGAGCATGATGGGGATCAGCCCTGCAAGGACGACGGCGACGGTCATTGCCTTGGGGCGGACGCGCAGCACCGCGCCTTCGCGGATGGCATCGATCAGAAGCGCCTCGGTCATCACAACTCCGCCATGAAGCCGATGATCGAGCGCCCGCTTGAGATACAGCAGCATCACCACACCAAACTCGGCGGCGACCCCGGCGAGCGCGATAAAACCCACAGCCGTCGCGACGGAAACCGCATGACCCAGAGCCCATATCAGCCAGAACCCGCCGACCAGCGCAAATGGCACCGTCGACATCAGCAGCAACGCATCAGCAGCGGAATTGAAAGTCAGGAACAGCAGCACGAAGATGATCACGAGCGTGACGGGAATCACCGTGCGAAGTTTCGCCGATGCACGCTCCAGATATTCGAACTGTCCCGACCACGCGATCGAATAACCGGGCGGCAACACGACCTTTTCGGCGACAGCGCGCTGCATTGCCGTCACTGCGGATTGCAGATCGGTGTCCCGGATATCGACGTACACATAGCCCGCAAGCCGCGCATTCTCGCTGCGAATCATGGGCGGCCCGTCGGCGATCTTCAGCGCCGCGACATCGCCGAGCATGATTTGCGCGCCGCGCTCTGTGACAATGGGAAGCCGTCGCAAGTTCTCCAGTGAATCGCGAACCTCGCGCGGATAGCGGACGTTGATAGGGAAGCGCTGCCGGCCGTCAATCACCTCGCCCACATTTTCCCCACCCACCGCCGATGACACTACCGACTGGATATCGGCAATCGCAAGGCCGTATCGCGCAGCCTTGAGGCGGTCGATATCCACATCGATATAACGACCGCCGTTCAGACGCTCGGCGAGCGCGGACGACACGCCCGGCACCGTCTTCACGGTCGCCTCGACTTGGGTTGCGAGCCTGTCGATCACGCCGAGATCGCCGCCCGATATCTTTACGCCGACCGGCGTCTTGATACCCGTCGACAACATGTCCAGCCGGTTGCGAATAGGCGGCACCCATACGTTCGATAACCCCGGCACCTTCACCGTCTTGTCGAGCTCATCGACGAGTTTTTCCGGCGTCATTCCCGCGCGCCATTGATCGCGCGGCTTGAACTGGATCGTGGTCTCGAACATTTCGAGCGGCGCGGGATCGGTCGCGGTATCGGCGCGTCCCGACTTGCCGAACACCGTTGCAACCTCGGGCACGGTCTTGATCAGGCGATCCGTTTGCTGCAATAACTCGGACGCTTTTTCCGCCGATATCCCCGGCAACGCGGTGGGCATGTAAAGCAGATCGCCTTCATCGAGCGGCGGCAAGAATTCCCCGCCTAAGCGCGAGACTGGAATCGCCGTCAGCCCAAGCGCGATCACCGCAAGCGCGATCGCAACCCACGGACGACGCAACGTTGCCTCAAGCAACGGCCGATACGAACGAATCAACACGCGGTTGATCGGGTTCGCGTCCTCGTGCGGAATGCGGCCGCGCACGAGATATCCCATCAGCACTGGAACCAGCGTGACCGACAACAACGCCGCCGCTGCGATGGTGTACGTCTTCGTGAACGCCAGCGGCGAAAACAGCTTCCCCTCCTGGCCTTCGAGCGAGAACACGGGAATGAACGACATCGTGATGATGAGCAGCGAAAAGAACAACGCGGGCCCGACTTCTGCCGCCGATGCCGCGATCAGTTCCCATCGCTGCGATGCGGTGATTGGCTTATCCGGGTGGGCGTGCTCATGCGCTTCGAGATGCTTGTGGGCGTTTTCGATCATCACGATGGCGGCATCGATCATCGCGCCAATCGCGATGGCAATGCCGCCGAGGGACATCAGGTTGGCATTGACCCCCTGATAACGCATCACAATGAACGCAGCCAAAACACCCAGTGGCAGCGAAAGAATCGCTACAAAAGCGCTGCGCAAATGGAACAGGAACAGCGCGCAGACCAGCCCGACGATCACGAACTCTTCGATCAGCTTGTCGCGCAGGTTATCGACGGCACGTTCTATCAGCTTCGATCGGTCGTAAGTCGTGACCACTTCGACGCCTGCCGGTAACGACTTCCTGAGCGTATCGAGTTTCGCCTTGACGGCGTCGATCGCGGTCAGCGCATTCTTGCCGGAACGCATCACGATCACGCCGCCCGCGACCTCCCCTTCACCGTTCAATTCAGCAATGCCGCGACGCATCTCCGGTCCGATCTGGATCCGCGCGACGTCGCCAAGCAATACCGGCGTGCCCGAATCACTGGTGCGCAGCACGACGTTGCGGAAGTCATCGAGCGAATGAAGATAGCCTGATGAACGCACCATGTATTCGGATTCGGCCAGCTCGATCACAGACCCGCCCGATTCCTGATTGGCTTTTTTCAGCGCGTCGGTGACGGTCTCTTGCGTGATGCCATAAGCGCGAAGTTTGTCGGGGTCGAGCACGACTTGATACTGACGCACCATCCCGCCAATCGATGCCACCTCCGACACGTCCGGCACCGCCTTCAGCTCGAACTTCAGGAACCAGTCGTTGAGCGCGCGAAGCTGACCGAGATCGTGCTTGCCGGTTTTATCGATGAGCGCGTATTCGTACACCCAGCCTACGCCGGTTGCATCGGGTCCCAGCAAAACCGTCGCACCTTGTGGAAGCCGGCTTTGCACCTGGTTCAGGTATTCGAGAACGCGTGAACGCGCCCAATATTGATCGGTCTTGTCGTCGAAGAGGACGTACACGAACGCATCGCCAAACGACGAATACGCGCGAATCGTCTTCGCGCCCGGCACGCCGAGCAACGTCGTGGTCAGCGGATACGTCACCTGGTCTTCGACCACTTGCGGCGCCTTGCCGGGATACGACGCCTTTATGATGACCTGGGTATCGGACAGATCGGGCAGCGCGTCGAGCGGCGTCTGCGTGACCGAATACATGCCCCAGCTCGTGATCAGAAGCGTCGCCAGCAGGACCAGGAAGCGGTTCGTGATCGACCATCGAATCAGTCGTTCGATCATTTTCCGGCCTCCATGCGATCCACCTTGGTGAGCTGGTAGCCATCGTCGGATTGCCTGAACGCGAAGTGCACGGTCTCGCCGGGTTTGACATCGGCGAACGCGATGGGCGACGGTTTGCCGAAGCTCATGGTCATCGCGCCCCATCCCAATGCAGCTACGGGCTGATGCGACAACGTGATGTCGTGGCCAGTCACGGCTTCGACCTTGCCGGTGGTTTCGTAGGTTTGAACCGCAGGCGCAAGCCTTGGCAAGACCGACTTCAAGCTCGCCTCGGAATCGATCAGGAACTGGCCCGATGCGACGACTTCCTCGCCTTCGTTCAAGCCGTTGAGCACTTCGGTATCGCCGCCGGTATCGATCCCCGTTGTGACCGTGACGGGTTGCAGACGGCCATCGCCTTGCTTGACGATCACGACTGAGCGCTTCCCTGTTGTGATAACCGATTCCGAAGGCACGACAAGCCGCGACGCCTTGGTTGCGCCTCCAATGCGCGCGCGCATCAACATGCCGGGGGTGAGCTTCAAGTCTTTGTTGTCGATCGAAAGGCGCGCCTGCAACGTGCGGCTTCCTGCAGTGATGCCGGGCAGGGTCTCGCGGATGTGACCGGTGAAATGCTGCGCGGCATCGCCCGCGAACACGGCATCCACGCTCATGCCGGGTTTGACTTGCAGCGCCATTGCTTCCGGCACTTCCACCACGAGCCACAGCGGATTCAAGCCCGCGATCTTGGCGAGCGTCTGGCCGGGTGCGACCATCGCGCCATCGCGTACGTCGAGTTCGCTCACCACGCCATTCGACGGCGCCGTCAACGTGACGTGCGTCTGTGCTTTGCCGGTGCGATCGAGGCTCGCGACCACGCCATCGGGAATCGACAACGCCCGCATGCGTGCACGCGATGCCGCGAGCATCGAATCGTCCATGCCGCTGCGTTTCAACGCCAGATATTCCTCTTGCGGCGCGAGCCAGTCAGGAACGAACAGCGACGCAACCGGCGCGCCCTTGCTGATGCGCTGCATCGGCGCGTTCGCATACAACCGGTCGATGTAACCCGTCACGCGCGACTGAATGACGTCGGCGAGGGATTCATCGAACTGCGTTGTTCCTACTGCATCGAAGTTCGTCGATACATCGACTCGGCGAGCGGTGGCGTATCGAATGCCAAGGTTTTGCTGAAGGCCCGAATCGATCTTGATGCCTGTCGAAGCACCGCCTTCGTCCGCGAAAACAGGCTCTAGCTGCATGTCCATGAAGGGCGACTTGCCGGGTTTATCGAAGTGCTGGTTCGGCGACATCGGGTCGTGCCAATAAAGCACCTTGCGGCCGGCATTGGCTTCCTTCGCGGGCGTGTCGTCTTTGGCGCGATGCGTCCCTGCAACGTAACCCGCCGCAAGCAACGCGGCCGCCGCGAACACGGCAAGGACAGCGCGCGTGATGGTTTTTTTGTTCATCGTGGTCTCACTGTCCGTAGGTCATCGATGGCGGCACGATCTGATACTCGAGCTGCGCCCAGGTGAGCGATACATCGCGTTGAAGATCGAGCACTCGCAGGCGTGCATCGAGCACCGCGCGTTTCGCGGCGAAGGTGTCGGCGAGCGACCCTGTTCCGGCGCGATAAGCCGCGGTCGATAACTGCAAGCGTTGATCCGCGGCCGGCACGAGCGACGTGTTCAAGTTGGCGACGCGATCGCGTCCGCTCGCGAGCGTGGCGGAGAGGGTGCGGATGTCGGCATCGACTTGTCGTCGAGCATCTTCATACATGAGACGCGCCTTGGTGCCGAGTTCGGATTTCTCGGCGGTATCGCGGTCCTGGCGGTCGCGCCGGTTGAGCGGGATCGGAATGCTGACGCCCACTGACACCATGTTCGAGTACTGGCCGCCGCGCTGCTGATACGAGACTTCCCACGTCCAGTTCGGATTGCGGTTGCTCTGCGCGACGGCGGTGTCGGCATCGGCAACGGCGATTTCCGACGATGCGCTGATCAACGCAGGTTCGACACGCTTCAATTCATCCGGTGGCAGCGACGCAACGACCGACGTTGGCGCGGGCGGATCGCCGGAAATATCGCTGATGGGCGCGGCCGTCCATCGCGACAAACCGATAAGCGCCGTCTGCAACACTTGCTGCGCCTTCAGCAATTGGTCGCGTGTTTGCGCGAGCATGAACTGCGCTTGCGTGACGTCGGCGGCGCTCGCTTTTGCGCCTCGATACGACGCCTGCGTCGCGGCCAACTCGTGCACCATGTGATCGACAAGTTCTTGCTGCAACAACAACGACTGCTTTGCGTAAGCCGCGTTGAGCCATGCGGTCGCCGTCTGCTCGCGCACATTCACCAGTTGCGCGAGATAGCCGGAGCGTTCGCGATCGACTTCCTGATTGGCAAGCGCCGTACGCAAACGCCTCTTCTCAGGCGACACCCATTCCTGTTCGATGTCAACACGCCGCATCGTCATGAAGTCCTGCCCGATGGTGAAGCCTTGCGACCCATTCACAGGCAAGTTGTCGATACCGGCCTTGAGCGTCGGATCGGGTAACTGACCAGCCCGGATGACGCCTTGTGAACTTGCACGGACCGATGACTGCGCGGCCTGCATGGAAGCAGATCGATCGGTCGCCGATTGCAGTGCTGCATCGAGCGTCAAAGGCGTTTCCTGGGCAAAGGCTTTGACGCCGCCAAGCAATAGAAGAAAAGCGAGCGCGCGCTTACGCCCATGCCGGAATACCGGCACGGTAATAGATGAATGCATTTCTCAACCCCAACGGTCGATCCCCATAGGGAATCACGTCCTGAGTGCAGGACGACCTCGCCGCGCAAGCAGCGAACATTTAGCGAAGGGAATTAAAGTGAGCGAGGAGGTTTCCACAAGCCATCAGGCTCGCGGACGAAGAGCGATTGTCTGGCGTGGAAAAACACAGGCCGATATGCCCGCAAGGTCCGCGCAATGCTTGGCGCAGAGGCCGGAATGGTCATGCAGCCTATTTGGCACTGCACGTCCATCTTGCATGGCGAACTTTTGGATTTGCTGTCATGCCCAGATGATGAATCCGATACCGATGCCATGGAATCACAACCCGGCATGGACTCAGCCATGGCGCTTGTGGCATCCATGGTCATGCTCTGCATGGGACACGGTCCGGCCGAGCCGCTGGCTGCCAGCCCTGTTAAGGGCAGCACCGAGCAAAGCCACAAGACGAACAATGTGCGCAGGATTTTCACGACGGGAAGTATAGCTCAGCGATAATTTCCGTGGTTTGACACTGAAGCGCTTTTCTAAAGGCTCAGTATTTGTTGAGCGGCGGAAGCGGCGACTTGGAATTACGTAATTTACGCTTTTGCTTGATGGTCCGGTCAAGCGCCTTCTCCGATTTGCGCCAATCGAACCTGGTCTCAAGCTGATCAGAATAATGTCCATGGACGGCGCTAATTAGTACATTGAGCTGTGGCTCGCCTGGCGAGTTCAGTTCGTCCACTCGCGCCGGGTGCTTGAGTTCAGGGCTTCGATCCATCCATCGATAAAGCAAGGGAATCGCGGACTTCAACGATCCCTTGCGCGCGGCAAGACGCAACGCTCGCCATGCCGGGCCGGCGCCGTTCGCATGGCGTTTTCGCGCATCCAGCAGCGCTTGGCTTAAATGCCTGAAGCGTGTCGCAAGCCGCGGATATACCCAGATCAAAGCCAGCACCAATATCAGAAGCGAGGCCACCAGGATCGCTTGCCAACGATCGATTACCAGGATTCGATGCGCGCCACCTTTGGACAATGCATCTGCGGGAATATCGAATAGCGGCCTTTCCTTCGCAGCTAACGCCGTGAAACTTACGGCCGGCAAAGCGATTGATTCCCTTTTTTGCGTCGCGATATTCCACCACTCGATTGTCACGGGCGGCAGCTTGAAACTGCCGCTGTGATCGATGACGTAAGTCACGGAATCAGTGCGCTCGCCTGCCACCAAACCGGCACGATCCTGAATGACGTTCTTGGTCGACGATGGTTTTGCGTATCGCTTGAGCCCTTCTATTTCGCCGAACTCCACCGGCGGAATCAGCATCGATTCGGTTCCTGCGGCGACCTGCGTGATGCTGCGCGTCAGCGATCCACCAGCCTTCAGGTCATGTAGCGACGGCGTGATCGTTTGCGTCGCGCTCAGTTTGTCCGTCGGAAAAAACACGCGCATTCCTTCAGCGCCTGCCGGGACCGTCGCGACGAGCTTCAATGGGGGCGTCGTCAATGTGACCGGGCTAGTCGAGCCGCCAGGATGAACGGAAATCGGGAATGCGGGAATGCTGAGCGTTCCGGCCGCCTGGGGGACGATCCTGTAAGCGCGGCTTACGCCGAACCACTCGACCCCGTCGATGCTCTCGTGAAGGTTCTGCGCTTGTTCATCGGGGAAAACGACAAACGCGCCGGGTACATTGAACAGCGGCCAGTCGGGCGCGTCGGTAAAAAACGTCGTTGTCAGGCATTCGACGATCAGCTTGACGTCCGAACCCGCGACCACCGTACCCGATGGTTCCAGATGCACGCGAACCTTGAGCCGGGGCGCGTCTTGCGCGAAGCTCGACGTGATCGAGATGCATAGCAACACGATTGCACATAGGCGCAAGATCCATCGTGAGGTCATGGCGCACTCGCGGGATTGGCATCGGATTCCTGCTCGAATCTCCGATGCAAAAACGCAGCCGGCGATGTATTCAGATTTCGCATCCAGACGTCCTCGGCGGGAACGGCAATCAGCGTGCTCTGCTCGATCTTGCCTTTCTTCTTTTCGATTTTTATGTCGTCGGATTCTTCGTCCTCTTCGTCTTTTTGCGGTTCCTGCTTGGGCTTTTCCAGAAGCTTCTTCAGCATCTCGCGATTGAACGTCGCTTCTCGCATGCCTGGCTGAAGCGTCAGAGCCTTGCTGAAGGCTTTGATTGCAGAGGGATAGTCCTCCAGATGCGCAAACGAGTTGCCAATGTAGAAATACGACTGCGCCGTCTTCAGCTTCGAGAACGACTCGAGCGCACCCGTGTAATCGCCCGCAAGGTATAACGCGCGACCCTTCCACAAAGGGTCGTCGAAGCATTGCGCAGCCGCTTTGAAATCGGCGTGTTCGAAATACCAGCGGCCCTGTTGATCATGCGTGGCGAACAAGTCCACCCAGTTCCACGATGCCGCTTGCGCGTCGCGAGGCGCTGCGCTGAAGGCCAGTGCGAGCAACACGACCGGCAGCCATTTCACGGTCCAGCCGCGGCGAAAGCCCAACGCGCCGACCAAGAGTAGTGGCAACACGAGCCAGTAACCCGCCTCTTTCCAGCGCGGCGTGCGTTTCGATTCATCGACTTCCGCCAGCCATGTTTGCGCACGGCGTTCGACCCATGCGACGTCGTCGGCGTCGGCGCGCACGCTCGCGAGCGGAATGCCTGCATCGTGCGCGACTCGGCCGATGCCGTCGGCATCGAAGGTACCCATCAAAGGAAGACCATCGGCCCCCAGCGCAAGCGCGCCATTCGTGCCTCGAATCGCGCCGCCGTCCTTTGTTCCGACCGCGAGCCACAGCAGTTGATGATGCGACTGTTTGGCCTTCGCGACGAACGCATCGGCACGATCCGAATCGAAACCATCGCTGATAATAACGATCGTACCGGCTACGGGGTCATTCGCCAGAAGCTGCTCCGCAATGTCGAGGCCCGCGCTAGCGTTCTTGCCGTCGCGCGGCATGATGGCAGGCGTGAGCGCCGGCAAGTACAACTCGAGCATGGCCGGGTCTTCGGTTGGCGGCACGACGAGATGCGCCGTCGATGCAAACACCACGAGCCCCGTGCGTGCACCCTTGCGCGCGTTTGCGAGGTCGAGCACCTTTTGCTTGGCGCGTTCCAGGCGGGTCGGCGCGACATCGGTTGCGTCCATCGAATGAGCGAGTTCGAGCACGATCACCAATGGCGCCTTGTCCTGGTTGAACGGCGGCCGCTCTTGCTGCCACGTCGGACCAGCGACCGCTATGGCCGCCAGCCCGATAAACAAGCCGAGCGTATGCACCGGTTTGATCCATCGACGCGCTGCGTCGCCAACAATCAGATGTTCGAGCAGCAAAGGCGAAATGATGGTCCGCCAGCGCGCATGCACGCTGTTTCTCCGATGCCAGGCGAACGGCAACAACACGGCCGGAACCAGCAGCCATAACCAGTACGGCCGCAGGAAATGAAATGCGGTGAGATCAATTTCCATGCGCCACCTTTTCCGCAGGTTCACGGCGCGGCGCACGAAGCACCGCAAGCAGCAAAGCCAGGCAGTGATACAGCGTGAGGATCAACAGCGCCAATGCAAGCGGTATCCAGAAGAAATCACGCTGCGGCCGATACGTCTCGCGCTTCACTTTCTCGGGCGTCATCTTGTCGAGGGTCGTGTAGACGTCCGCCAGTTCCTGCGGATTGCCGAGCGCGTGAAAAGACTCGCCGCCGGTGATCTCCGAGATCCGTTTCAACGCATCGAGATCGACCTTGTCCTCGCCCGTTGCGCTCGGGTCGCCAATGCCTATCGTGTGAATGATCAGCTTGTGATTCTTCGCGATATCGGCCGCGCGTTCCGGCGGAATGGCGCTGCTTGTATCGTTGCCGTCGGTCAGCAGGATCAGCACCTTCTCCTCTGCTTGCGACTTGTCCATGAGCTTGACCGTCAGGCCAATGGCATCGCCTATCGCCGTGCGCGGGCCCGCCATGCCGATCTGCATCTGGTTGAGCAGCAACAGCACGCTGTCATGATCCAGCGTCAACGGCGCTTGCGGATACGCGGCCTCGCCGAATACCACCACGCCAATCCGATCCCCTTTGCGCTTCGCCACGAACTCCTTCACCACGCCCTTGACCGCCGTCAGCCGGTCCATGCGTTCGCCCGTCGCCGGGTTGACGAAGTCGCGCGTGCTCATCGATTGAGACAGGTCGATTGCAAGCATCAGGTCTCGCGCGGGTTCATCGTGGGTAACGGGCGGCTCCACGAATACCGGCTTTGCCGCGGCCGTGACAAGCATCGCCCAGAGCAGCGGCATTGTCAGGCGCTGCAGGACATTGCGCCGCAAACGCACACCGCCGGGCGCGGG
The DNA here is from genome assembly GCF_053574605.1 of Caballeronia sp. M23-90. Taxonomy (NCBI): domain Bacteria; kingdom Pseudomonadati; phylum Pseudomonadota; class Betaproteobacteria; order Burkholderiales; family Burkholderiaceae; genus Caballeronia; species Caballeronia sp. M23-90. The sequence goes on from NZ_JBSIPA010000007.1 coordinate 38,806, forward strand.
CTCTTCACCCGCTGCTTGCGCCATTTCGTGAAAGAACGGCATGCGTATGGCCGATGTAGTCGTTCGCCACGCCGGCGCGAACCACCATACGATCAGCGGCACGGGCAGCAACAAGAACATCCACGGGAAGTCAAATTTCCACATGATGGCGCTCGATCCAGTCGCGTGTCGCGCTTAGCAACGTGTCGACTTCTTTCTTTGGAAGCGCCGCGATCTGTTCAGCGGGCGCGTAGCTGATCAGCGTCAGCAGCGCGCCGCTGCGTTCATCGAAATGACCGTTTGTGCGCTTGAGAAATTCGAGCCACGCGTCACCGCTCAACGCGGCGACGTGTTCCTTTGGACGCGCTGCAAGCGATGTTCGTTTGATGAGTGCGGGAATGGCGGTGAGCGTCGCCGCACGGACGGATGCGTCATGCAAAGCCGCTTCGATCTGACCAAGCTCGGCCAGTGCAACCCGCCTGTAAAGCGCCCTCTTGTGACGTCGCCATCCTGCGCAGGCGGCCCAAAGCGCAGCCAAAAGCAACACGACTAAAACCGCAAGCCATCCGACTGTTTGTGGCGCCCACGAGACCGGATCCGGCAGGGGCAATTCCTGCAGCGCGGTGAGTGCGGCCGGTGTGCCGTCGGGTCGCAGCGAAGCGTTTTGCGTGTCGCTCATAAGCCGCTCGCAAGCGTCGGCCGCACGCGTTCGCCGAACAAGCGGCGTACCTGATCGACCGCGGGTTCATCGGTCGATAACGCCATCAGCGGCACGCCGCTCGATCGCAGCAACGCGGCGACTTCATCGGTGCGATCCTTGAACAGTTCGGCAAGCGGCGCCCTCACCTTTTCCTTTTCGATACGCAATTCCACTTGCAGCCGTCCTTCGCTGACAACCAGCGCGCGATGTTCCGGCATGCGCTGCCAAAGCGGATCGAAGACCATTGCAGCGATTACATCGTTATGCCTCGCCAACTGGCGCAAAAGCTTGCGCGTGCGCTCGGTGGCGCCCGCAAAATCGCTCACGATGCAGATCAGGTAATCGTGTCCTGCAAGCTGCAACACGCCTTGAAGCGCGGCATCGAGTTGATCGTAATTGGTTCTCGCGGCACTTTCCGCATGCAGCGCCTGGTTCATGCGTGCAATGGTGCCGAACAGAACCTTGATGCGGCTGCGGCTGCGCAGCGGGCGGATGCGAACGACGCTGCTGTCGTCGAAGATCACGCCGCCCACACGATCCCCCGAAGCAAATCCCATCCACACCGCAAGCGCCGCGACCTCCGCCGCCACGACCGACTTGAACGCGCGGCTCGATCCAAAAAACATGCTCATGCGCTGATCGATAACGACGAGCAGCGGCCGGTCCCGCTCTTCCGTATAAGCGCGAATTTGCGGCTTGCCCAGACGCAACGAGACCTTCCAGTCGATGTGGCGAATGTCGTCGCCAGGAAGATAAGCGCGGATCTCTTCGAAGTTGAGCCCGCGTCCGCGCAAACGCGACGCATGGCCTCCCGACAGAATGCTCGACACCGGCGCCGGCGCGATGAAACTCAACCCGCGCGCACGAAATTCGAGCTTGGCGAGGTGCGCCGCGTCCACGTACACGCGGCCAATATCTGACCCGGATGCCACGACCATGATGGTCCTCCCGCGCCTTATGCCGGTACGGCCACTTTTTCGATGAGACGATCGATCACGCTGTCAGCGCTGATGTTGTCGGCGTTGGCATCGTAGGAAAGAATCAGCCTGTGACGCAGGACTGGATGGATGACAGCGCGCACGTCATCGGGCGTGACGTAGCTACGGTCTTCAAGCCACGCATGCACGCGGCTCGCACGATCAAGACCGATCGCGCCCCGCGGACTTGCGCCGATCTCGATCCACTTGCCGAGGTCAGGGTCCAGCTCTGCGCCATGCCGCGTCGCATTGACGAGCGACACAATGTATTCATCGATAGCTGGTGCTACCCTGATTTGCCGCACGGCACGGCGCACCTCGAAGATGACGTCCTGAGCAAGCGTCTCGGCGACCTTGGGCGAGTCGTTACTTTCACGTCGGAGCATACGCAACATTTCGCGCTCGCTTTCAGGGGATGGATACGTGATCAGCACCTTGAACAGGAAACGATCCATCTGCGCCTCGGGCAGCGGATAGGTCCCCTCCTGTTCGATCGGATTCTGCGTTGCCATGACGAGGAACAACTCGGGCATTGCGTGGGTTTGTCCCGCGACCGATATCTGCCGTTCTTCCATCGCCTCGAGCAGGGCGGACTGGACCTTGGCAGGCGCGCGATTGATTTCATCGGCGAGAATCAGGTTGCCGAATATGGGGCCGGGCTGAAAGCGCAGCGTTCGTTCGGTACCGGACTGCAGGAGCGTCTCCGCGCCGGTGATGTCGGACGGAAGCAAGTCGGGCGTGAACTGAATGCGGCTCATGCTCGCCGCCAACCGCGTGGCGATCGCCTTGACCGTACGCGTCTTCGCGAGCCCGGGGAGGCTTTCGAGCAGGACGTGGCCGTCGGCGAGAAGCGCGATCAGAACCTGACGGACGACTGCCTCTTGCCCGACTATTGCCTCGCAGACGCTCGCTTCGAAGCGAAGGATCGTTTCACGCATGGCCCTGAATCCCCTGAACGTTTCAATCCCGGATGTCCGGCTGATACCGCTTGTCCTCCCGGACGTTAATGCACGTTGGCCCGTTCGTCAAAGATTCAGCGACCGCTAAAAAATCCTCGAAGTGCCGTAGAAAAGTTGTTGCCTGCTTCTGGCAAATATGAGATTGGTGGTTACTGATGACGGTGACGTCGGAACAGTGAATAAGGATTCGGCATCGCTTGAAGCGGCCCTTCTAGCGTATGTGATGAAGCACGCCTCTCCGATTTTTCTGTTTGAAAGAGATCAAAGACGCAAGCTTTTAAAGCCATGAATAACGTCCATTTTTCGTTAGTCAGAATCAGACTATTAGAAATACTAATTTAATCCACCGCGATAAGAAACAGGAATCGCGCCTGCGCAAATTTCCGAACTATGACTGAATTCATGCGCCAATCGGCGCGACACGTCGAACCCGCGTGAGAGAACAAGCCATGAGCGTACGCAAACCGGCATCGGTGAAAACAGCTACTGCAGGCAGCGATCAGAGATCGGCGCGCGTTGCAAAACCGTGGCGCAAGCTGGTGCTTTGGGGTGCCTTGCTGGTCCTCGCACCGGCGGTGGTGGGCGCGGCAGTCAGTCTGGCCGTGAAGTCGCACGAGACGCCACATCCGCAGATCGTTTTCGGCGATGGATCACGTGGTCCGCTGGAAATGGCGTGGATTCCGGGCGGCCAGTTCGAGATGGGAAGCGACTCGAAGCAGGCGCAAGTGAACGAACGTCCGGCGCACAAGGTACGTGTGCATGGTTTCTGGATGGATCGTCATCACGTTACCAACGCCCAGTTCGCCGCGTTTGTGAAAGCAACCGGCTATGTCACGACGGCGGAAAAGAAACCCGATTGGGAATCGCTGAAAGTCCAGCTTCCGCCGGGCACGCCACGACCGCCTGACAGCGCAATGGTCGCGGGCGCGATGGTTTTTGTCGGCACAGGTCAGCCCGTACCGCTGGAAGATTATTCGCGCTGGTGGCGCTATGTGCCGGGCGCCGACTGGCGTCATCCGAGCGGACCGGACAGCAGCATCGCGGGGAAAGACGATCACCCTGTGGTGCAGGTTTCTTATGAAGATGCGCAGGCTTATGCCAAGTGGTCCGGCAAGCGCCTGCCCACCGAAGCGGAATGGGAGTTCGCCGCACGAGGCGGTCTGGAGCAGGCCACCTATGCGTGGGGCAATCAGTTCGCACCCGGCGGCAAGCAGATGGCCAACGTGTGGCAAGGGCAGCAACCGCAGTCGTTTCCCGTCGTCAATCCGAAGGCCGGCGGCGCAGTGGGAACCAGTCCTGTGGGCACTTTCCCGGCCAACGGCTACGGCCTCTCCGACATGACCGGCAACGCGTGGCAGTGGGTTGCCGACTGGTATCGGGCGGATCAGTTCAGGCGCGAGGCGAGCGCTACGAGCGTTGTGGAGAACCCCGTGGGACCGTCGAATTCCTGGGATCCGGCCGATGCAGGCGTGCCCGTTGAAGCGCCCAAACGCGTGACACGCGGCGGATCGTTTCTTTGCAACGAAGACTACTGCCTGAGCTACCGGCCAAGCGCACGGCGCGGTACCGACCCCTACAACAGCATGTCGCACCTCGGTTTCAGGCTGGTCATGGACGAGAGCGCGTGGGCAGATCTGCACAAGCACCAGCAGTTGGCGCGCGCCGACGTGCCGGGCGGTTAGACGCGCCGGTCAACTGATCGCATTACTTCGGATGGACACGCTCGATGCTGCTTCACACCCGACGCCATTGGCTCACCCGTTTATCGGCAAATGCCGGCGTAGCATTCGTCGCACTTTGCCTCGCCGGCTGCGCGGGCCAGGGCACATCGAACACGTCCGTAGCTCCAAGCTCAACGCCGAGCACAGCGCCGGTTGCGAGCACGTCCGACGCGCTGCCTTCTTGGAGAGACGGCGCGGCCAAGCAAACCATCCGCAAGTTCGTAGCGGATGTCACGCGCGAAGGCTCGCCAAACTTCGTTCCGCCTGCAGAGCGTATCGCTGTATTCGATAACGACGGCACGTTGTGGAGCGAGCAGCCGCTGTACTTCCAGTTTGTGTTCATGCTGGACCAGGTCAAGGCAGCCGCACCGAGTCATCCGGAATGGAAGAGCAATCCGGCGTTCAAGGCGCTGGTCGCGAAGGACTACGGCGCGCTCGCCGGTCAGCAAAAGGAGTTGATGCAGTTGATCGCGGTTGCAAACAGCGGCATGAGCGTGGATGACTACGACAAGACCATCCGCGGCTGGCTTGCAACGGCGCAACACCCGAAATTCAAACGCCTCTACACCGAGCTCGTCTATCAGCCGCAACTGGAACTGCTCGGCTACTTGCGCGCGAACGGGTTCAAGACGTTCATTGTGTCGGGCGGGACGATCGAGTTCATGCGCCCCTGGGCGGAAAAGGTCTACGGCATTCCGCCGGAACAGGTGATCGGATCGAGTCAGGTCGTGAAGTACGAACTCGTCGATGGCAAGCCCGCGCTCATACGCATGCCGAAGCTCGATTTCGTCGATGACGGTCCGGGCAAGCCAGTCGGGATTTATCGGAACATCGGTCGCAAGCCCATCCTCGCGTTCGGCAACTCGGACGGCGATCTGCAGATGCTGCAGTACACGGCTGCGGGCGCCGGTCCGCATCTCGCGCTGCTCGTGCATCACGACGACGCCACGCGCGAGTTCGCGTACGACCGGCAATCGAAGGTAGGCAAGCTCGATAAAGCCTGGGACGAAGCCATGAAAGACGGCTGGACCGTGGTGAGCATGAAAGACGACTGGCAGACGATTTACCCGGGCACAGGGCAATAGCAAAAGCAATAACGATCAGCAAGGGACTCGCGATCGATCAGGTCATGCGCATCGTTTTTACAAGCGAGAAGCAACGACCGGCAACAACGTCATGGAGCAACACGATGAGACCGTTCTTTCGAAAGGGGCGCTATGCCCTGGGGGTATCGCTTGTCGCCCTCGCGGCAGTGATCGCGCTGGTGGTTCCTCCCACCAGGCTGACCGCGCAGACGCAGGGGGCGGTCAAGCCCGCCGCACCCGCCGCAACCAGCGCAGCCAGACCGGCTAACCAGAGTTCGTCCAAGCCGAACATTCTCGTGATCTTCGGCGATGATATCGGTCAGGCAAACATCAGTGCATACGCGCATGGTGTAGTCGGCTACAGGACGCCGAATATCGACCGGATTGCCGCTGAAGGCATGATGTTCACGGACTACTACGCGGAGAATAGCTGCACCGCCGGGCGTTCGTCGTTCATCACCGGCCAGACTCCGCTGCGTACCGGACTTTCGAAGGTCGGCGCGCCGGGCGCACCGGTCGGTTTGCAAAAGGGCGACATCACCATCGCGCAGGCGCTCAAGCCGCTGGGCTATGCGACGGGCCAGTTCGGCAAGAATCACCTTGGCGACCGCAACGAATACTTGCCGACCAATCATGGCTTCGATGAGTTCTTCGGCAACCTGTATCACCTGAATGCCGAGGAAGAACCCGACCGCGAAAACTGGCCGCAGGACAAGAACGATCCCTACGTGAAGAACTTTTCTCCGCGTGGCGTGATTCACAGCACGGCTGACGGCAAGGTCGAAGACACTGGCCCGCTCAATGCAAAGCGCATGGAAACCATCGACGACGAGACGGGCCAGAAAGCCGCCGACTTCATCACGAAGCAGGTGAAGGCCAATACGCCGTTCTTCGTATGGATGAACTTCACGCGCATGCACGTCTTCACGCACGTGCGGCCGGAGTTCAAGGGCAAAAGCGGCATGCGGGGCAACGAATACGCTGACGGCATGTGGGAGCACGATCAGGACGTCGGCAAGCTGCTGAAGCTGCTGGACGATCTCAAGATCGCGAAGAACACCATTGTTGTGTACACCACGGACAACGGACCTAATGCATTCACCTGGCCCGACGCCGCGACCTCGCCGTTCCGAAGTGAAAAAGACTCCAACTGGGAAGGTGCTTTCCGCGTCCCTGCAATGGTTCGGTGGCCGGGCATGATCAAGCCGGGAGAGGTATCGAACGAGTTGTTCTCCGGGCTCGACTGGTTCCCCACGTTGCTTGCCGCAGCAGGCGATGGCGGCGTGAAGGACCGGCTGCTGAAAGGCTGGTCGCCAAAAGCCGGCGGGACGAGTTTCAAGAATCACCTCGATGGCTTCAACCAGTTGCCGTATCTCACAGGCAAGTCACCCAAGGGAGCACGGACCGAGTTCTATTATTTCGACGACGACGGCGATCTCGTTGCCATGCGATGGGATTCGGAAGGCACTGCGTGGAAGGCTGTGTTCTGCGAGCAGCGCGCGCAAGGGAACCTGAACATCTGGCAGGACCCGCTCATCTGCCTGCGTCTGCCAAAGCTATTCAACCTGCGTATGGATCCGTACGAGCGAGCCGACATCACCTCGGATCAGTACAACGACTGGGCGACGAAAAACGTCTACCTGAATGGCGTCGCCACACTAAAGGCATCGACGTTCCTGCAGACCTTCGTCAACTATCCGCCGAGCCAGAGGCCGGCAAGCTTCAGCGTCGACGGCGTGCGCCGGCAGGTGGACAAGAAGATCGATGAGTCGTTCAAGAAGCGCGGCCTGGAATGAGTGTTCAGGCAACGCGTTGAGCATGTTTTCAACCCGCCGCGTCCACCGGTCTCACAGCCGGTGGACGCGGCTCATTTGCTGATTCGACCATGACCCAGACGCTTGCCACGCGTGCCAAGGCGCAACATCGCGATAAACGCGCAAGTGCACCACGACGTCCGGAAGCGTTCGCTCAGACCGGCAAGCCGGCCCGTCCTTCACTGAATATTTCGTGGCCCGCGTTGATGTTGTTCGCATCGGGCGCGGCATCGTTGATTTACCAGGTGCTCTGGATCAAGCAGCTCGCGCTCGTCGTGGGCGCTGAAGTGCAGGCCGTGACGACAGGCGTCAGCGCTTTTTTTGCGGGGCTCGCGCTGGGCGGCTGGCTATTCGGACGCCTTGCCGACCGGCAAAAGCATCCGCTGCACGTGTATGCGTGGCTAGAATCGTTTGCACTCATTCTGGCCGTTGGCACGACGCTCGCGCTGGCTCATTCGGCGCGCTCGTTCGCCACGATGCAGGATCATATCGGCGTGCTTGCGTGGGCGCTTCCGTTCGCGTTGGTCGGCGTGCCCGCCGTGTTGATGGGCGGCACGCTACCGGTTTTGATGCGTGCCGTCGCTCCACTGAGTGGCGACGTCGGGCGTGCAGGCGGGCGTTTGTATGCAGCCAATACCGCGGGCGCTATCGCGGGGACACTCGCGGCTCCGTTCATCCTCATTCCCGCGCTCGGCGTGCAAGGCAGCGCTATCGCCGCGGCCGCGTTGAACGCTGCGGCAGCAATTTTCTCATTCGTTCTCAGCCGGTACGTACCCGCTTCTACGCCTGTCGATATGGCCCCAACCAGCGAAGAAAGGAATCGCGCCCGGCTGGCGCTGGTTCTGTATGCCATCGCCGGCGGCATTGCGCTCGGCTATGAAGTCGTCTGGTCCCAAGCCATCGTTCAGTTCATCAGCACACGGAGCTTCGCGTTTGCCATCGTGCTTGCGACCTATCTTTGCGGACTCGTGGCCGGCAGCGCGCTCGTGTCCCGTCAAGCCGATCGGGCACGCGATCCGTGGAGCATGTTCGCGTTGCTGATCGTTGCTGCGGGACTCGCCGCGATGCTCGGAGTCGCGTTCCTGGGCGACTGGCTATTGCAAGGGCAAGCGTGGGTATCGAAGATGATGTTCGGCGCGACCGGCAGCATGCTGATCGATGCTCGCGAAGCGTTCAGCGCCCGCATGGGCGAAGTGTCGGATCACTTGTGCTGGCCGCAAGGTTTCTTCGACGATGACTACCTGCGTGTTGCTCGCGAAGCCGGCTTCCGCCATTTCT